>NZ_FMDO01000017.1 GCF_900095305.1 Proteiniborus sp. DW1
ATTAGCCTATGAATAACTTTAAGAAATTTAAAATGTTTTTTTCACTTTCATGGAAAATATCACCTTCTTATATAATCCTCCTTATTCTTAGTACACTTATAAGCAGTGGTCAGGTTTTCATAAATGTTATTCTTCCAAAATATTTAATAGATGAGTTAACAGGAAGTGGAGAGATAGAGAAGCTAATTTTTATAGGTTCACTGATTGTTTTTTCAAATGTATTCTTTGCACTTTTATCAAATACCATGAAGCGTGTTATGGATGTAAAAAACATATATATGCGTGAAAAAATGAGTCAGGTGATGGCAGAGAAGATTATGAATGTTGAGTTTTCTTATCTTGAGAATCCCTATTATTTAGCTTTAAAAGAGAGAGCAGTTTTTGCATCTAATAATCAATCTGCAATGGAAAGAATGATAAATAGTGTAGCAGCAATGCTGAAAAATCTTGTAACAATAATAGGTCTTGTGGCTTTAATGTTTATGCTTAGCCCCTTGTTAGTAATTTTCCTAGCCATAACAATTGGTATATCTCTACTGATATATAGATTTTTTATGAAATATCAAATGAACTTTTTCCAGGAAATAATTCCTGTTAACCGCAGATATGGCTACTATGTAAGTCAATGTTACAATGACAAGCTTCAAAAAGACATAAGACTTTATGGTATGAGCAAAATGTTAACAGACCGAGTAACTGAATATAATAATGAAATAAATGAATGGCTCAGTGGATTTTATCAGAAACAGGGTAAATATCTAGGATTATATGGAGTTATTAATGATTTGCAGGCGGCAATTGCTTATGGTTATGTGGGTATAAGAGTAATAACAGATGCATTTGGACCCAGGATAGGTTTAGGCTCCTTTACTATGTACGTTTCAGCAGCTATTAATTTTACAACTGCAACAGCAGAATTTGGTAAGAATATAATGACTATAGCTCAAGTCCTCGGATATTTAGAGCCTTTTATGGAATTTATGTCTCTGCCAGACGAAGGCAAGGTAGGAGGAAGCCTTGAATTTGCAGGTGAAATAGAGAACATTGAGTTTAAAAATGTTTCCTTCAAATACCCGGGAAGCGATAAGCTAGTGCTACAGGATATTTCATTTGAAATAAAAAGAGGAGAGAAGATATCTATAGTAGGGCTTAATGGTGCAGGCAAAACTACTCTAATTAAGCTTATATGTAGACTCTATCGCCCTACCTCAGGTCAAATATTTATAAACGGTCAAGATATTTTTGAATACGAGCATGAAAGCTATATGAAAAAAATCGCAGCTGTATTCCAGGACTATAAGCTTTTTGCCTTTAGTGTAGAGGAGAATATAACATGCCAAGAGTTAAATAAAGATGCTCATAGAACTATGGAGCTAATAGAAGAGGTTGGGCTAAAAGAAAAAATAAGCAACTTACCAGACGGAATTAAGTCTATGTTTGGAAAGGCATATGACGAAAAGGGAATAGAAATGTCCGGATGAGAGAGTCAAAAGATTGCTATAGCAAGGGCCCTATATAAAGATGCGTCCCTGGTCATATTAGATGAGCCTACATCTGCTCTTGACCCAATAGCTGAAGCAGATATTTACGAGAATTTCAATAATCTTGTAGGAGGTAAGACAGCAATCTATATTTCTCATAGAATGTCAAGTAGTGTTTTTTGCGATAAAATACTAATCATTGATGAAGGAAAAATCTCCGACTTTGACAGCCATGAAAATCTCATGGAGAAAAAAGATAGCCTGTATTATAAACTATTTCAATCTCAGGCAATTAACTACCAATTGAATTAATAAATAGCGCCTCAAAAACAGATCTTATCTGATATTTGAGGCGTTTTAATTAGCTGTTATGGCTACTATTATGACTAGTTGGTGTCATAAAATTGACAATTGATGACTTCTGTAGGATATTAATTATTACATAAGATATAATTGCATCTGCAAAGTGATGAAGCACAGTTCCAACCCCTGTAATAATAAGCAGATTATATACATCAAAATCTATAAAAGGCATTACTACAAGGACTTCGAGCAACCCATGTAATGGAGCTGTAATGGCAGAAACCTTTCCATAGGATACCCCTTTATTTATGAGCATTGAACCAGCAAGTCCAACAAAGACATGCATGAATGCCCTAGCTCCAACAAGTGGCCCAAGATTTAGAAAAAAACCAAGTGCAGATCCTAAACCTGTCATTATAGCTACCTTTGGACCTAATAACATAGATATGAACATAGGTACATGAGAACCGAGAGTAGCTGAAAATGGTGGAATTATTACTTTAAAAAAAACTGCAAAAGGAATGACAATAGCAAGTGCTGTTAATAGTGCTGCTATTGCTAATTTTTTTGTGTTCATTTGAACCCCTCCTATTTTTTTATTTTATTTAATATAAGAATAACAAGTGTATATACACCTGTCAATACTAATGTAAATACAAAGAATATTCTGACAACTATTCTTTCATGTAAATCCTATCAAAATGGATATTTTGACATTTTAGAGATAATGAACAGGAGGGATTATTAGGACACTTTTTTTGATAATTAAAGAGAAGTATGATAAAATAGTTCAATAATGAACTATTTATATAGGAGGAAATATGAATAAAAAGATTGAAATCAACAGAAATAACATTTTTTTAACATTTAACTGGAAATCAAAAAAACTGTATGAAAAATTGTTTTACCCCATATTGAAAGAATTTGGTTTATCACAAAATGAAGCCGATGTTCTTCTTTTTTTGTTTAATAACAAGCCGCTTGATACAGCAAAGGATATTGTAGAATATAGGGCTATTTCAAAATCTTTGATATCTAAATCAGTAGATTTATTGATTAAGAAAGGTTACCTATCTTCAGAGGTGGATAAAGTCGATAGAAGGAGTGTCCATTTAAAAATCAAACCTACAGCTATTCCTATAGTTGAAAAGCTGCATGAAATTCAAAAGGACTACTTTACTCTCCTTCTACGCAATGTTACAGATGAAGAATATGATGTGTTTGAAACTGTTTTGAGCAAAATATATAGAAATATTACAGATGAACTAGATAAAGGTAATTCTTTTAATACCTCTAATACTTATTCTGCCATTATTAATTGAGGATAAAGTTACAGCAGTTTTTCTTGCAGAGCCAGTAGCAGACTTTATAGCAGTGACAGTTACTGGAATAATGTTTACAATGCAGTTTAGAAAGATATTAAGAAAATTAAAAGAATAAATACTCCCTTTCAAGTTACATTATAGTAAAATTATAGGAATAAATAGTTTGAAATGCTATAATTAAATAATAACAAGAGAGTTAATATCTATAAATATTATCGGAACAGGAGGGGGATTATGGGGAATTATGCTGTAAAAAAGAAAAGGAATCTTAAGGAAAAAATAGGACTATTACTTTTTTTAATCTTAATTATCTGTATTATCTATGTAGCAGCTATGATTATTATTTCGCCAACAGAAGCAGAAAGTGATGCTGAGTATGTTAGGGTAAAAAGTGACTATGTGCTCTCCCTTTTACAATGTGCTCTAGGACTTATTGTTATGTTTATTCCATCAATTATAGAAAAGAAAATATCCATTGACATACCTGACAGTATGGAAATACTCTATTTTACTTTTTTATTCTCAGCCATAGTTTTAGGCGAAGTAAGGGATTTTTATTATGTTATACCTTATTGGGATAAAATACTTCATGCCTTTAGTGCAGGAATGCTTGCTTCACTAGGATTTGTCTTAGTAGCTATATTCAAAAAGACAGAACGATTGAAATACTATTTAAGCCCACTTTATATTGCTTTGTTCTCATTTTGCTTTGCATTGACAATAGGTGTTGTATGGGAGATTTACGAATACTTAGCTGACGGATTACTATCTCTTAATATGCAAAAATATGCATTAGCTGATGGTACAAAACTGATAGGTAGAGAAGCACTTGCAGACACAATGGATGACCTTATAGTAGACACTTTAGGGGCTTTAGTTATTACTATATTAGGATATTTTTCGCTAAAAAAGCAGGAGGATAGAAATCAAAATAGTAATTAATATTATTAAAGAAGATTTTATGATAAGGAGTGTTATTTTCATGAATAATAGAGCACATGTGAGGTATGACTTTGAAACACTTGTGGATAGAACAGATACAGGCTCAGCAAAGTGGGAACTAATAAAGGAATGGAATCCAAATGCATCAAAAGGAGTAGTTCCATTTTCAGTGGCTGACATGGAATTAAAGAATCCCCCTGAAATAGTGAAGGGGCTCCAAGAATATTTAGATTCAGCTATCTTAGGATATACTATTCCTACTGAAAGTTATTATAATGCAGTATGTGGCTGGATGAAAAAAAGACATAACTGGGATATAAGGCCAGAATGGATTGTTAATACACCTGGAGTTGTTACAGCTTTTTTTGCAGGAATTAAGACTCTCACAGAGCCTGGGGATGGCATTATTGTAATGTCACCAGTATATTATCCATTTTATCATGCAATAGAGAGAAATGACAGAAATATAGTGAAAAATCCGTTAATAAGTACAGGAACATCATATAAAATAAATTATGAAGACTTAGAAGAGAAAGCTAAAGACCCGAAGAATAAGGTATTATTGTTCTGTAGTCCTCATAATCCAACTGGTAGAGTTTGGACAAAAGAGGAGCTAGAAAAAGTAGCAGATATATGTCTAAGAAACAATGTGTTTATCATTTCAGATGAGATACATAATGATCTCATTATGCCGGGTCATAAACATACAGTATTTGCTACTATTTCTGAAGAAGTGAAAAATAATATGATAGTATGTACAGCACCAAGCAAGACCTTTAACATAGCTGGCTTACAGAATTCAAATATTATTATACCAAATCAAAATATTAGAGAAAGATATAATAAGGTTCTTGAGTCAAATGCCATAGGACTAGTAAATATGATTGGTTTGAAAGCCTGTGAAATAGCTTATACTCAATGTGAAGACTGGCTGGAACAGTTAATAGAATTAATATATCACAATCACTTAGAGCTAAAAAAATATATCCAAGAGAATATTCCACAGATTAAAGTTTATGACTTGGAAGGCACCTATCTTCAATGGTTAGATTTTAATGCTTTTGGATTAAGTAACGAACAGCTAGAAGAATTGATGCACAAAAAAGCAGAATTATATTTTGACGAAGGATATGTATTTGGGGAAGAAGGTAGTGGATTTGAAAGGTGGAATATCGCTTGTCCGACTCAGGTCATGATGGAAGGATTAGAGAGACTAAAAAAGGTATTTGCTAAATAGCGAATACCTTTTCTTCTGAAACAGATAATAGAAAATCTTTAAAACTCTTTTCAAAAGGGTTTAACTCGTGTTGCTTTCTTTTAATAAATGCATAGCTGTATTTAAGACTTGATTTAGCATCAAAGTCATCTAGCCTAATTTCCTTAAATAGATTTCTTTCTATCTCAAATTGTATGCAGCTTCTAGGGAGAAAACTAAAACTTCTATTGTTAAAAATAAATGATTTAATAATGTCTATACAATTGCTATATAGTAGTACATTAAGTTCTTTTAGATCATAGCCATTGGCTTTTGTAAATTCCTTAATAAGTCTATAGTCAGTACAACACTTATCTCTTATAACAAGAGGTGCTTTTAGAAATTCGTCCTTGCACATAGAATCTTTGGGATAGGACGAGTGAGTAAAAAATACAAGCTCATCATCACAGAATTTTTTTTCCTCTAAAACATCTACCCCTGATGGAGCTATTATAATTCCAATATTAGAATCATAGTTTAATACACTTTCTATAACCTCGGGAGTACTATATATATCAATTCGTATATCAGCATCTGAATATACTTCCTTAAACTGATAAAGCTTTGACACAAGGTGGTAGGAACCGAAATTTTTACAGCAAGCAATAGAAAGTTTATTTTCTTTCATAGCCAAATCTTCAATACTACAATACATGTTTTCCTCTAAAGTAAAGATGGATTTTGCATACTCAAAGACAACTTCACCAACAGAAGTTAATAAAACTCCTTTATTAGACCTAATTAACAAAGTATGCCCTAATTCATCCTCTAAGTTTTTAAGTTGCATGCTTAAACCTGGTTGGGATATGTGAAGCTTTTGACTAGCTTTTGAAATACTATTATACTTTGCAACCCAATAAAAGGATTTCAAATAGTCTATATTCATAAAATCCTCCCCCTTTATAACTCCCAAGTCCTAATCATAAATAAGTATTATACTGTATAAGAATACCTTATAATCCCAAGTCCTAATTCTATTATATACTATACTTAGAGATAAGCCAATATACTTATCTCGTAAAAATGTTAAATAAATAACAAGGAGGTAGTAAAATGATTAAACAAGAGTCAAGAAATCAAGAGACAAAAATCAGCAAAATACAACCAATCATTGGTCTTATCCTTCTAGTTCTAATTATTCTTCTAGGAAATCATGTTTTTAAAAATGGTGGAACTATGACCCTTAATCTTATCACTGGAGCAATTTTAGGTTATATTTTTACACGTTCACGTTATGGATTTGCAGGTGGAATTAAGAGACTTTATATTACAGGAGAGGGTAGTCTTACAAAAGCACTATTAATTATGTTTGCAATATCAGCTATTGCAGCAGCAGGAATACACTGGGGAGCAGCAGCGAAAGGCGCAGTGCCAGCATTTATGGCAGGAGTAGGACAAGCGGTTATTCCAGGTACAGGTAGTGTAGGGATGATAAATATATCACTTATAGTGGGAGCCTTTCTTTTTGGTATAGGCATGATGATTGCAGGAGGTTGTGCTTCAGGTACACTTACTGATGCGGGAGAAGGCTCAGTAAGAGCTCTTATCGTAATGCTATTCTTTGGATTTGGAGGAATTATTGGTCTTATAGCAAAGCATGGATTCAGTGAAACTGCATTAGGTAAAATTGGTGCAAGAGTATATTTGCCAAATATATTTGGTTACATAGGTGCAGTTTTAGTAACATTTGGATTCCTATTAGTTTTATATTGTATCACAAGAAAATACGAAGATATTAGAAAGAAAAAAGGTACATATCAGGAGAATATTTATGAAGCAGATGAACTCCCACTTAAGGAAAAGGGACAATTCAAGTTTTTCAGCTACAATACTTATCATAAGTTCTTTGTAGAAAGATGGAGCTTTACAAAAGGAGCTATTCTAACATCTGTTATGTTCATATTTATCATAAATACAACTGGCAATAGTTGGGGAGTTTCTGGTGGGTACCCTCTATGGGTTATGGCACTATTAGATAAGTTTGGAATTGAATTCACTTCACCAGCACTTGCTGGAAATGTAAAGGCTATACAAAATGGCTTATTAAATCATGGTGTAACTTTAAGAAATCTTGGAATGATAGCTGGTTCAGCAGTGGCATTCCTTTTAGCAGGTAGATTTAAATTAGACTACAAATTTAGTATAAAAGATGTTGTGTTCTACGCAATAGGTGGACTTTTACTAGGATTTGGGGCAATGTTTGCTGGTGGTTGTAATATAGGAGCATTATACTCAGCTATTTCAAATTTTTCATTATCAGGATGGGTTTATCTTGTATCAGCTGGGTTAGGTGGTATAGTTGCATTAAGATTATTTGAAGGTAAAGTAAATACTATACCAGCTAGATTTAAGAAATAACTTAAATTTAGAACAATATGGAAAGGAGCAGGTGTAATTATGAGTAAAAGAATCTTAATAGTAGGAGGAGTAGCAGGAGGAGCATCAGTAGCAGCAAGGGTAAGAAGGTTAGATGAATTTGCAGAAGTCATAATGTTTGAAAAAGGACCTCATGTATCATTTTCAAACTGCTGTTTACCGAATCATTTAAGTGGAATGGTAGAAAACAGCGATGACCTAGTTCTAATGAATCCAGAGCAATTCAAAAAACAATATAACATAGAAGCGAGAGTAAATAACGAAGTTTTGAAAATCAACAGAGACAATAAAACCATCACAGTAAGAAATCTAGAGACAGGAGAAGAATACGAAGAAGGCTATGACAAGTTAGTACTATCACCAGGAGCTAATCCAATAGTGCCAAGAATAGAAGGACATGATAAAGACCATGTATTTACAGTAAGAAATGTAGTGGACATAGACAAATTAAATAGATATATAAGAAATGAAAAAGTAAAAGACATAGCAGTAATAGGTGGGGGATTCATAGGAGTAGAAGTAGCAGAAAACCTACAACTAGCAAATCAAGGCTATAATGTAACATTAGTAGAAGCAGCAGACCAAATCATGGCACCATTTGACTATGATATGGTACAGATATTACACAAAGAAATGATAGACAAAGGCATAAACCTAATAGTAGGAAACGGAATAGCAAAGGTAGAAGATGACTATATAGAATTATCATCAGGAAAGCGATTACCGGCTCAAGCAGTAGTTATGGCAATAGGAGTAAGGCCAGAAACAACACTAGCAAGAGAAGCAGGCTTAGAAATAGGGGAAACAGGAGCTATAAAAGTAGACCATAACTACTTAACAAGTGACAAAGATATATATGCAGTAGGAGACGCCATAGAAGTATATCACAAGCTAACACATAAAAAGACAAGACTAGCACTAGCAGGACCAGCACAAAGACAGGCAAGAGCAGCGGCAGACCATATGTATGGAATACCACATAGAAATACAGGAGTAATAGGCTCATCATGTATAAAAATATTTGACATGAATGCAGCATCAACAGGCTTAACAGAAAAAGCAGCAAGAAATGCAGGGATACAGTATGATTTTGTTTACATCATACCAGGAGACATAGTAGGACTAATGCCTGGAAATAGCCCATTCCATTTAAAGCTAATATATGAAGTGCCAACAGGAAAGATACTAGGAGCACAAGCAATAGGAAAAGGAAATGCATCAAAGAGAATAGATGTAATAGCTGCCATGATAATGATGAATGGAACACTAGAAGATCTAAAAGAACTAGAGCTATGCTATGCACCAGCATTTAGTACGGCTAAAGATCCAGTAAATCACGCAAGCTTAGTAGCACTAAACATACTAAACGGAGTATTTAAACAAGTACCAGTATACAAAGTAAGAGAACTCGTAGAAAATAATGCATTCATAATAGACGTAAGAGAAAAGCATGAATATGAATCAGGACACTTAAAGAATGCAATAAATATACCATTAAGCGAGATAAGACAAAGAGCATCAGAAATACCAAAAGACCTACCAGTATATTTACACTGTCGTTCAAGTCAAAGAAGCTACAATGCAATAATGGCACTACAACATATGGGATATGATAATCTATACAATATATCAGGTTCATACCTAGGTATTAGTTACTATGAATACTACAATGACAAGGTAACAGGAAGAGAAAAGATATTGACTGAGTATAATTTTAACTAAAAGAAAGTCTATCATATATTAAATAGAGCAGGAGAAAAATAATGAAAACTATAAAAAAGTTGACTATTGGAACTTGGATTTTTATTATACTTGCTTGGTATTTAATTACTAAGTCTAATATAGTCGAATCTGTACTAGTACCGTCGCCATATGAGGTGTGGACTACATTTTTGGATATATTAAAAGGAGGCTATAATGGCATTTCACTAATTTCTCACTTAGGGATTAGTTTTAAAAGGTTATTTATAGCATCATTAGTAGCTATTATTACCTCAATTCCCCTTGGATTACTAAGTGGATATTTTAGCAAGGTTAGGGCCATAGTAGATTCCATAATCCAGTTCTATCGTCCACTTCCACCTCTTGCCTATTATACCTTGCTTATACTGTGGCTTGGAATAGATGATGAATCCAAAATAGCCTTATTATTTTTGGCAGCCTTTGCACCAGTATATATATCATGTGTATCAGCTGTTACTAAAATCAATCAGGACTACATCCTTAGTGCAGAGTCCTTAGGAGCAAGTCAAAAAAGGATATTTCTTCATATAGTTTTGCCTGCATGCTTACCAGAAATTTTTACAGGCATTAGAACAGCAATAGGGGTGGCATATACTACTTTAGTCGCTTCAGAAATGGTAGCAGCAACATCAGGTATTGGATGGATGGTCATAGATGCATCCAGATATTTAAAAAGCGATGTAATGTTTGTAGGCATCATAATTATGGGAATAACAGGTATATTGATTGATTTGGTATTGAAGTTCTTAGAAGAGAAGCTAGTATACTGGAAAAGTTATGTCTAAGTATAAGGGAAGAGGGGGGCACTATATGCAAAAATATATTAAAACTAATATTGTAATTTTACTGATAATATCTTTATTATTTTTACTAATGGGATGTAGTAAAAACTTAGGTATCTCTACACAAGAACATAAATCTGATACATCAATGCCAAAAGAAATAAATATTGGAATTTTGAGAGTGCCTAATGATGAAACCATCGCAATTTCTCAAAAAATATATGACAAGTACTTCACAGATAAGGGTATAAAATGCAACTTTATAGTTTTTGATTCAGGAGTAGATGCCAATAAGGCATTTGCTTCAAAGAGTATTGACTTTGCAACCATGGGAAACACAAATGGAATAGTGGCATTGTCTACTGGACTTGATGTAGAGCTGATATGGATTCATGAGGTACTTGGCGAAATAGAAGCTTTAGCAGTTAGAGAGGAGCTAAATATTAATCAAGTGGAAGAACTTGAAGGTATGAAAATAGCAACAACCTTTGCTTCCACATCACATTATACTCTGCTTAATGCTCTTAGGAAAGCAGGTATTGAAGATAAGGTACAACTTTTAGATATGCAGACAGCAGATATAGTAGCAGCATGGGAAAGAGGGGATATTGACGCAGCATATACTTGGCAGCCTTCTCTTGGAAAGCTACTAGAAAAGGGTGGAAAGATCATAGTATCAAGTGAGGACATGGCAAAAGAAGGCTATATAACAGCAAATGTAAAGCTAGTAAGGAAAGAATTTGCAAAAAAATATCCTGACCTAGTCGCTTCTCTAATAGCATGTTTGGCAGAAGGTGCAATGATATATGGAGAAGACCCTCAGGAAGGTGCAGAAATTGTATCAGAGGAGCTTCAAATAAAGCCTGAAGATGCTTTAAAACAGATGGAGGGGGCCATATGGCTTTCTCTAAAAGAGCAACTAGAGAGTGAATACTTAGGGACAAGCAGTTCAACAGGCAAGTTTTCAAAAATTATGAAGGATACAGCAGATTTCTTAGCACAACAAAAATTCATCAGTAAAGTTCCGACACAAGAAGAATTTGATAAATTTATAAATCCTAGCTATATTGAAAGAGCTATAGAGATTTTAGAGTCAGCTATCTAAAGATTTAACACTTATGGTAAGCACTTTAATGCTATAGCTACAAGATATATATAAAATGTATTTTGTGCTTCTATAGATTTTAATTCTGTTATTCATAACAGGCGAAAAGCTTGTATGGTAGGCAAGTTAAAATTCGTTATTTGTGAAAGGAGATGAATAGCTAAGATTTAACTAAAAGTCTGACTTCCTTATCGCTACAAGCTGTAAAGACAATTTAGTATTAAAAAATTATTTAAGGGGGATAAAATTAAATGTTAAAGGAGTCAAGAGTATATAAGCAAGCTTTACTGTTGGTATTAATTGTTATTTCATTAACATTTTCTCTAATTGGTTGTCAATCTGAAACTACAGTACAAGAAGGTCCTAAATATATAGATAGAGCTTTAACACCTGAGCAATTTGAAGCTAAGCTTGCAGAAGGAGGTGCAATAGTAGTAGATATAAGAAGAGCTGAAGAACTAGAAGAAAAGGGCAAGTATAAGGATTCTATTCATGTGCCAAATGAGATAATTCAGGAAAATCAGGACGAAGCAGCGAAACTATTACCTGAAGATAAAAATACTACACTACTAATCCACTGTGCTGTAGGAGGAAGAGCATCTAAGGCAATAGATGTTGTTATAGACAAACTTGGATATAAAAATGCATACTACCTAGCTAGTCCTATAATTTTTGATGAAGAGGGGAATATTAAAGATTATGTTCAGAGAGCTCTAACCCCAGAACAATTTGAAGTGAAATTAAAAGAAGATGTTGTTGTAGTAGACATAAGAAGAGCAGATGAACTAGAGAAAATGGGGAAATATAAGGATTCTATCCATGTACCAAATGAATTAATTAATGAAGATTTAGAAGCTGCTTCAAAACTGCTTCCTGAAGATAAGAATACTCTTATATTAATACATTGTGCTAAAGGTGGAAGAGCATCAAGTGCTATCGATAAAATTGCGTATGATTTAGGATATAAAAATGCATACTATCTCAATAGTCCTATCTTCTTTAATGCAGAAGGAGAAATTACTGGATATGTTGGAGAGGACACTCAAGGAGCGCCTTCTACAGACGAAGGATGTGGCAATTAAATTTCAAGATCTTTTGCATAAAAAATAGCATAAATACTAAATCAAAATTACCTCTAGCTATTATTAGGCTAGAGGTGATTTTTGCTTTCTCTGAGAAAAATAAAGGAAAAGAGGCAATTATAGAGAAAATATATGCTAAGCTATTATATATAAATTTCATAGGGATTCGAGTTATTAACTTGTAGTGGAGGAGAAAAGCATGGAGAATGTAAGAAAAGATAATATAATCATAGATATTCAAAATGTAAGCTTAACTTATGAAACCAAGAAAAAGCCAATTATAGCCATTAAAGATATAAGCCTACAGATTAAAAAAGGTGATTTTTTATGTGTATTAGGGCCCTCTGGATGTGGCAAAAGCACTTTGTTAAGAATTATAGCTGGTTATTTGAAACCCACTTCGGGAACCTGCCATATGCAAGGCGAACCCATCACTGGTCCTGATTGGCATAGGGGAGTTGTTTTCCAATCACCTACCTTATATCCTTGGATGAGTGTCAGAAAAAATGTAGAATTTGGACCTAGAATGAAGAACTTATCAGAAGAAGATATTGAACGTATAGGAAGACACTACCTAGAACAAGTTGATTTAATAGATTTTAGTGACAAAGCTACATTTGAGCTTTCAGGAGGTATGAAGCAAAGAGTAGCTTTAGCTAGAGTTCTAGCTAACGAACCTGAGGTTATATTAATGGATGAACCCTTTGGTGCTTTAGATGCACTTACAAGAGTAAATATGCAGAAATTAATTCGAGATATCTGGATGGAAAATAAGAACACTATTTTTATGATTACCCATGATATAGATGAAGCACTGTCACTAGGAACGAGGGTTTTAGTCATGTCAAAATCTCCAGGCAAAATACTAAAAGAATTCAAGCTCGATTTTACTTATAAAGCAAAGGAAAGCAAATACGGACGTGTTAAAATTGATGAAAAATATATGGATATCAAAGAAGAAATATTGGATATGATTAGCCAAAGATAAAGCCGATGAAATTACATACTATAGAACCTAAAATAAGAGCCGAGGAAAGTTTTGTTTGCCATATAGACGTATCTGACAAACAAAACTTCCCTTTAGCATATTAGCCCTTGTACAGTTTATTGCCCTATTTCTAGATGATGATTTTGCTTAGATAAAATCCCCTTTTTAATTAATAGTCTTATAAGAATAAAAATAGAAACAGATAATATAAAAGTTACAATAATTCCTCCTTCAGGGCCAAATGCGCCACCTGTTATCCAAGCTGGTCCTGTTAGTCTAGTCTCGATAATACTTGCTTTTCCCATAATCATACCACTTACTGGTAATCCCAGAACATTTCCCATAAACCAATTCCAAATAGAGTGCTGTGCAAATATTCCCCATAAACATTGATCATTTAAGGCATACAAGGCTGCAAATACTCCATACAGTATTAGATTAACAATTGATAATAAGCTAATATTAGGATTTAAAATATGTAAAAAACCAAAGAAAGCGGAAGATAGAATAATTGCAGTAGATACTTTATAATGTTTCGATAGTACAGGCATCATCCATCCTCGAACAACTACTTCTTCACTTGCACCTTGAATCATAAAACCTATTAAAAATAGAAAAACTAGACTTATAGCAGAAGTCCCAAAACCAGCAGTAGCATGAATAGGCTCGGATACAATCTCAGCCAAACCAAATAGTAAAACAACTATAAAGTAGAATAATTGCATTGCAATAGCAACTAATGAACCGATTAGATATTTTTTCAATTTTTTATTACTTCTAAGTCCTATAGATGCAAAAGGCCTTTTTTCAATAAACTTTATGTAGATAAAAAAACTAAATATTACAGCACCTGTAGAAATTATTAATGAAATCCACTGAAAAAATGGGCTGCTTTCAATAGTTAGAATATTACTTATGGCACCTGTAGCAAGTGCAATTATAGCAAAAACAATTCCTGTAATAAATGTAATTATAAAAGTTGGTATAATTTGAACTGCAACTGCTATTAGATAGATAATGAACCAAAAAATATATTTTTTGCTTCCAATTTTATCATAACTTCGTTTAGTAGTTTCATTAAATAGCTCAAGATATGTTTTTTCCTTTTTAAAACAATACATAAAAAGTCCTCCTTTAAAATTTTTTTCTGATAAAATCATCTCATTATGGGAATACCGAGATGATTTTATTATAGTTATTATTTGTTCAAAAAGCAATTCAGCAACTGATATAGACAATAAATGTATGTGGTAGGTGACTGAGTAATTTAATCACTCTATACTTACTAATAAAGTAAGTTACTTATAAGTGGGAAGCTAGTCAATATCTATATAACATATAAGAACAAAACATTTACTACTCTACTTGTCAAATTATATGCAATATATTACAATATGAAATGATTGCCTTAAAAATGAGTAACTTTTTAGGAGATGAATAAAAGGTTAAATTTTTTATCAATCTAGTTTAATAAAAAGTATTTGGGTATAATTAATTGAAAAGGAAACATATTTGAGGGGGAGAAGTTTGTGAAGCTAAAAATAAACATGGAAATTAGATTCATAATATCTTTATTATTTTCTATTATAGTTGCTGTTTTTGCTATTCAGAATGCAGGAAACGTTGAGATTAATTTTTTATTTGCTAAATTCACCATTTCTCAGGCAATAGTTATATTGGCTTCTGCAATAGTAGGAGCTTTAATTGTGCTTTTACTTGGTCTTATAAAGCAAATAAAGCAAAATATGAAAATTAAGCAGCTAAATAAAGAAATAGAGAGCATTATAGAAGAAAGAGATAAGCTTCAGACTAGAGTAGATGAACTAACATCTGGTAGTATACAAAACGAGGAAACAGTAGAAGAAACTATAAAAGAATTGGATTTGGATGATGTAAATTATACTGAGTTTAAGAATAATAGTTCAAATGAATAGTAGCATATTTTATATAATTCATGATAATGAATAAGACCTAGGTGGGTAATTTAGTTGAAAAACTATTTTTACTATGGTAGAATTGCAGCGGAAGGAGTGATAGATTATGAAGAGATTCTTAGTAAAACATCCGAATACTATTAATAGCGTGTCATTTCTGAACCCCATGTTCGTTTTGTCAACATGACAAGGTGATAATCCTTCATGGCATGAGGAAAAAATATAAATTTGTTATCATTTCACAAAGCTACTTGAATATCTAGTCTCACTATACATATTAAGTCCCTAGGTATAAGAAGTAATGGTTTTTGTTAAAGATAACAATATATGCCGATATATCAAGGGCTTAATCAAATACTATAAACTTCCAATTTATAAAACTAAATAAAACACCCTTAACCTAATCATTACTTATCATTTAGGTTTAGTTTTAGTGCCAATGATTAAGTATAATAAAAAAACAAAACATTAAAAAAAGAAGAGGAGAATGATTGTGAAAAAAAACATTTTGTTAATCATGTTACTGATTTTGACCATGGTTATAGCTGGTTGTACAAGTGATAACCCAAAGGTAGATGAAGATTCTAAACCACAAGAAAACATAGTAGAAGAACAAGGACAAGAACAAGAAGATAAACTTGATTTTCAAGGCAGGACAATGAATGTTGTTACTACATCTGAAAAATATTCAGAGTTATTTGATGCATTTGCAGAAGAAGTAAATGCTAAAGTTGAATTCTTATCTATGAGTAGCGGTGAGGTAATTGCTAGAGTAGAGGCAGAAGGTGGAAAACCAATGGCTGACCTATGGTTTGGTGGTGGACTAGACGCTTTTATGGCAGCTAAGGATTCAGGCTTACTTGAGCAATATGTTCCAAAAGAAGTAGATAAAATTGATAGCCGATTTGTAGACAGCGAAAATTACTGGATATCAAAAGGTCTAACAGTTGTTGGATTTTTAGTAAATGAAGAATATTTACAAGAAAAGAATCTAGAAGTTCCTACAACTTGGACTGACCTTGCAGACCCTAAATATAAGGATGAAATAATAATGTCAAACCCAGCGATATCAGGAACCAACTATGGTGCAGTAAAAGGTATACTAGATATGATGGGTGAAGAAAAAGGCTGGGAGTACCTTGAAAAGCTAAATGAAAATATTCCTTTCTATGGTAAGAGAGGAAAGGATCCTGAAGAAAAAGTAGTAGCAGGAGAATTTGCCATTGGCATCGTTCCAGCAGACAAGGCATCATTTGATGTAGCAGAGAAAAACAACTTAACAGTAGTCTATCCAGAAGATGGAATTCCATGGGTACCAGAGGGAGTAGCTATTTTCAAAGGCGGAGATGGAGTAGACATAGCGAAAGCATTCATAGATTTTATGTTAAGAGATGAAAATCAAAAGAAACTTTCAGAGTTAGATGGAAAAGATAGTGCTCAAATGATAAAAGAGGGAATAGAAGGATATGACTTAGGTTTACCAGAAGATAAACTAATAGATCAAGATATTTCTACTTTTGGTACTATGAGAGAAAGCATATTATCAAGATGGGAAGAACTAACTAAAGGTAAATAATAGGTGATAATAAATGGGTATAAAGATGAAGACTTTAGATATAATGGATTCAGTACTAACAATGAGCAAAAATAAAAAGACTCTAGATATAATGAATTCACTACTTAAAATGTTTATGATTTTATTGATTTTAGTCTTTGTCTTGTACCCATTTTTATCGGTATTTGGCAAAGCACTATATAGTGATGGGAAAATTAACTTTTCAGAATTTGCATTTTTAAAGAGTGAATCTTATTTAGTAAAAAACTCTATATTATCTGCAACTATAACCGCTTTGTTTTCAACTATATTTGCATTGGCTTTAGGACTTATGACATTTTTTGTTACAGAAAGACAGAAGAAGCTCATTATGTTCATTTTGCTTCTTACTATGGTTTCACCGCCATTTATAGGGTCTTTAACCTATATAGAGTTATTTGGTAGGAATGGATTCATAACTAAAGAGATATTGAATTTATCCATAAATCCTTATGGGATATGGGGAATAGTATCTGTTCAAACTTTAGGATATACATCTTTAAATGCAGTACTATTAATAGGATATTTAAACTCCTTCGATAATACTATGATAGAGTCTGCAAAATCTTTAAAGGCTAATACTACTAGTATTTTGTTAGATATTATAATTCCTCTTATGAAACCAGCCATAGCTGTTTGCTTCTTATTGAGCTTTATTAGATCTATGGCGGATTTTTCAACTCCTATGATAATAGGAGGGGCTTTTAATACCTTAGCAACAGAATCCTACTTATCTATTATTGCTAAAGGAAATTCACCAAGGGCTTCTGCATTATCTATAATGCTTTTTATCCCATCAATAATAGTATTTGTCGTATATAGCCATTTTTTAAAGCAACAGCAAAGTGCTTCTAAAAACTTAAGAGAAACAACAGTGAGGATGAAAAGGACAGGCTTATATCATTTAATAAAAATCCTGGCAATATTTTTTGTATTGTGGTTAGCAATTCAATATGCAGCCATTTTTACATCAGCTGTTACAGACAAATATAAGGGAGAGATTTATTTTACTCTAGACAATATTATAGATAGTATTCCTCATATTAAAGATAGTTTTGTAAGAAGTATAATATACTCCATAATTGCAGGAGTGTTTGCAAGTTTAATAGGGCTAATATTATCTTTTTATTCTTATATTATGAAAAGTAAATTCATGAAGATAATCGACTTCATTTCAAATATGCCCTATATAGTTCCAGGAACTTTTTTTGGACTAGGCTATGTTTTTGCCTTTAATAAAAGCCCATTAAAACTAACAGGAACTGTTGCTATAGTTATATTGAATTTGATTTTTAGGCAATTACCTATGTCCATTAGGACAATTCAAAATAGTATGACTCAGATAGAAAAGTCAACTTTAAACTCAGCAAAGGATTTAGGAGCTCACAATTTATATATTTTGAAGGATATGGTATTTCCCATGAGTTTTTCAGGATTGTTTCTTTCTTTTACAAATGCATTTATATCCTCAATGACCACCATAGGATCCATAGTATTTTTAGTATATCCAAGTAGAAAACTTGCTACCTTCGTATTATTTGATTTAGTATCTAGTGGAAAATATAAAATAGCTTCTGTACTTTCTTGTATTATAATTATAGTATGCTTATCTGTTAGCTTATTATCTTATAGATTATTTGATAGGAGCAATAAAAATGTTTTTACAAATAAAGAACTTAACTAAAAAATACAATAATATAGAAGCTATAAAAGATATTTCTTTTTCTGCCAAGGAAAAGGAAATAATCTGTATTCTCGGACCTTCAGGCTGTGGAAAAACTACAATACTTCAATCTATAGGTGGATTTATTAAAACAGATGGTGGAGAAATCATATTAGACGGTAAAAACATAGGAAACTTAGAGCCAGAAGAAAGATCAATAGCTACAGTATTTCAATCCTATGGATTATTTCCTCATAAGACTGTAATTGAGAATATAACATACGGTCTTAAATTTAGAAATTATAAGAAAAGAGATGCTCTAATAGAAGGCAAGAAGATGCTGGAAGTTCTAAACCTGAAGGGTTATGAAAACAAGAAAGTAACAGAATTATCAGGTGGAGAGCAGCAAAGAGTTGCCTTAGGTCGTGCTTTAATAGTAAAACCCAAATTATTATTATTAGACGAACCCTTTTCAAACCTAGATACAAGACTAAGGGTTACCATGCGGGACGAGCTTCTTAGAATAAGAGATCATTTTAATATTACTATGTTATTTGTAACCCATGACCAAGAAGATGCTTTTTCAATAGCTGATAGAATAATCTTAATGAATAAAGGAAAAATAGAACAAATAGATACAGCAAGAAATATTTATGCAAATCCAAAATCTGAGTATGCTCTTAAGTTTATAGGGTCAGCTAATATAGATAATGGTTTTTTTGTAAGACCAGAAGCTATTAAGATATCTCCAAATGGAGAAGAAGCCACAGTTATAGGAAAGACCTTTAAAGGTTCTTATATTGAATATATTATAGAATATAAAAACAAAAAGTATAGAATGCTTAGACTTAATAATGAAGAAGAACTTGAGATAGGTAACAAAATATATATAGAAATGGAAATGAGGGAAATATGAAGATATTACATGTTTTAGCACAATTACCATCAAAAACAGGTTCAGGAGTGTATTACTCCAATATGATAGAAGGCTTTAAAAAATATAAACATGAACAAAAAGCTATTTTTGGATATCAAGATGACCATGTTTGGGACATTTTACCTGATGAAGACCAATACCCTGTAGTTTTTAAGACTGAAGAATTACCATTTCCTATAGTAGGTATGAGTGATGTAATGCCTTATGAAAACACTCTGTATTCATCAATGACTGAGGAAATGATGGATATTTGGAAGGAAGCCTTTAGAAAGAGACTAGAACAAGCAAAGAGAGAGTTTAATCCAGATATTATATTTGCTCATCATCTATGGATTTTGACTAGCTTAGTTAGAGAAGTCTTTCCAGATACAAAAATTATTGGACTGTGTCACAATACAGACTTGAGGCAGGCTAGAATGAATCCCCATATAAAAGAGAAACATGTAGATAAAATACATGAGCTAGACTATGTGTTCTCAATTTCTGAGCAGCAAAAAGATGAAATAGTAGAAATATATGGAATGGATAGAAACAAGATAATTGCAGTAGGAGGAGGATATAATCAAAATATTTTCTATCCTCCTAAAGAAAAGACTTATTCAGACAAAATCAGACTTGTATTCTGTGCAAAAATAGATCCTTCTAAAGGAATCTATGAACTTATAGAGGTTTACAAGTCACTAGGGCTAGATGATGTGACTTTAGATATTATAGGAAGCCCTAATGAAGAAAGTAAAAAGAAACTCGAAGAATATATTCAAGGCGATAATAGCATAAGAGTATATAATGTAAGAGACCAAGTAGCTTTAGGAGATGAATTAAGAGAAAAAGATATATTCCTTATGCCTTCCTACTATGAAGGTCTAGGACTTATGGCCATAGAGAGTTTAGCTTGTGGGCTCTATGTAGTAACTACAGAAATAGAGGCACTAATGACACTTTTAGGAGAAGATATAAAAGAATCTGGTATAATAAAATATGTACCACTTCCTAGAATATACGGCACTGACAAACCAGTTAAGGAAGATCTACCAGAATTTAAAGGAAAGCTAAAGAAGGCTATACTATGTCAAATTGAAAAAGTAAGAGAGAAGAGAACATTCCCTAAAGAAATGGAAGACAAAATTAAGTCATTCTCCTGGGAAGGATTAGTTGATAAAATGAATAGATTTATAAATGAAATAGTATAAAGAACGTATAGACAATCACCTTTAGACATAACTAAGGGTGATTTTTGTATTTATAAAAGCTGGATTTTCTTTGTCTTTATTGACTCAGACAATATTTTCTAATATAATATAACTATATTGTCTTAGACAATATTTAGGGAGGTGGACAATTGATAGGACTAGAATACATCTTAAATCTATATAATATGCAGCACACAGATTTAGCAGAAAACCTGGGAATAAAAAAGCAGAATATAAACCTTTGGATTAAAAGAAAGCAAAATATCCCCAAAAAATATCTCCCTCTGCTAGAAGAGTTGTTTGGAATAAAAAAGGAGTATTTTACAAAAGAGTTAACAGAGATAGAAAAACTAGAGATTCAGAAAGAAAAACTAAAGCAGGAATTAAAACCAGTTATTAAAAGTCATGAACAACAATTTATGGCAGGAGAAAATAGTAATTTTGTAGAAGTACCTATCTATGACAAAGAAGAAATAAATACTATAGAGCGAAATATTGAAAAGGCAAAGCTAGTATCTAGATTTAAAGAAGCATTAAATGTCGTAGATAACAACCCTTATATAGATACATATAAGCTAATAATTGAGCTATTAGAAAAAGTCCAACATGAACCAGTTTTTCGTAAAACCATAGAAGCACTAGCCCATTATTATGAGCTTTTACCTGATTGGGTAGAAAGTGAGCCAGAACAAGAAGAGTTTGAAGGAGAAATATTTGAAGTATTTGATGACTATAACTATTAAATTATGATCCCAGTCATTCTGAACGCAGTGAAGCATCTAAAGTATTTAACTTGTCATTCTGAACGACAGTGAAGAATCTCATAGTATTTTAACAGGAATTTAGGAGGTAACATATATGTCAACAGCTAACATTGGATTTGAAGAAACCTTATGGAAGTCAGCAGACAAATTAAGAGGTAGTATGGATGCAAGTGAATATAAGCACGTTGTGCTAGGATTAATATTTCTCAAATATATCTCTGATAAATTTGAGACTAAGTACAACCAGCTTTTAGAAGAAGGAGAAGGCTTTGAAGAGGATAGGGACGAATATACATATGAAAATATTTTCTGGGTTCCCAAGGAAGCTAGATGGGGCTACATTAAAGACAATGCTAAAGACCCAAAAATAGGTCAGCTAATAGATGATGCTATGATTCTTATTGAAAAGGAGAATCCAACCTTAAAAGGTGTTTTAGATAAAAGATATGCAAGACCAGAGCTTGACAAAAGAAGACTTGGAGAACTTATAGATTTAATATCTACAATCAAACTTCATGACAATGGAGAAAAGGATTTGCTTGGTAGAGTTTATGAATATTTCCTAGGAAAATTTGCTAGTGCAGAAGGCAAAGGCGGAGGAGAATTCTATACGCCTACAAGTGTAGTTAAGACGCTAGTTGAGATGATAGAGCCATACAAAGGTAGAATCTATGACCCTTGTTGTGGCAGTGGAGGTATGTTTGTTCAAAGTGAAAAATTTATTGAGGAGCATCAAGGAAGGATAGAAGATCTTTCAATATACGGTCAAGAGCTAAATTCTACAACTTGGAAGCTATGTAAAATGAATCTTGCTATAAGAGGATTAGATTGTAACCTAGGTCCTCATCATGATGACACCTTCCATAATGACCTACACAAAACTCTTAAAGCAGATTATATTTTAGCCAATCCACCTTTTAATGTCAGTGACTGGGGCGGAGACAAATTGACAGATGATGTGAGGTGGAAGTATGGAGTACCACCAGAGGGAAATGCAAACTATGCATGGCTCCAGCACATGATATATCATCTATCACCAAATGGAGTAGCAGGGGTTGTACTTGCTAATGGGGCATTGAGCTCTAATACTTCTAACGAAGGAGAAATAAGAAAAAATATATTAGAAGATGACTTAGTAGATGCTATTGTAGCACTTCCAGATAAATTATTTTATTCTACAGGAATACCTGTTTCACTATGGATACTAAACAGAAACAAAAAAGACAATCCAAAGTATAGAAGTAGAGAGCACGAAGTTCTGTTTATAGATGCAAGAAAATTAGGTGTAATGATAGATAGAAGACACAGAGAGTTAACAGATGAAGATATCAGATTGATAGCAGATACTTATCATAGATGGAGAAACGCAACCAGTCATCCTGAGCGAAGTGAAGGATCTCAATTTAGAACTAATGATGAACCTAAACTTCCACTTGTAGCTGAAGAAAGTGAAGAATATAAATTAAATGTTTATGAAGACATACAAGGTTTCTGCAAATCAGCCACTATAGAAGAAATAAGAGAAAATGACTATGTCCTAACCCCAGGTAGGTATGTTGGCATAGAGGAAGTAGAAGATGATGGTATACCATTCGAAGAAAAGATGGAAAACCTGACAAGTGAGTTAGCAGAGCTGTTTAAGAAGTCCCATCAACTAGAGGAGGAAATTAGGAAGAATCTAGGGGGGATTGGGTATGAGTTGTAGTGAGTGGAAAGAAGTAACATTAGCAGATATTTCGATTGGAGGTAAAGGTAGTTATGGTATATCTGCTTCTGCAGTAGAATACTCAGAGGGCTTATTCACTTATTTAAGAATAACAGATATAAGTGATGATGGAATTATTATAAAAGATAGCTTGATGTCTGTTGATGATAAAAATGCTGAAAAGTATTTATTAGAGCCTAATGATATTGTCTTTGCAAGAACAGGTAATAGTACTGGTAGAAGTTATTTTTATGATGGTAGAGATGGGAAGTTTGTATATGCTGGCTTTTTAATAAAGTTTAGTTTGGATCCAGAAAAGGTTAATCCTAAGTTTATGAGATATTATACAATTTCAACAGATTATAGGAATTGGGTGTCTTCATTTTCTACTGGAAGTACTCGTGGAAACATTAATGCTCAAACATATGGAAGCATGAAAATAAAATTACCACCTAGGAAACAACAAGATTTTTTAGTTGAAATTCTTTCAAAGTTAGACGAAAAAATTGAAATCAATAAGCAAATCAACAAAAAATTAGAAGAAATGGCACAAGCTATTTTTAAACATTGGTTTATAGACTTCGAATTTCCAAATGAAAATGGAGAACCATATAAATCTAGTGGTGAAGAGATGGTTGAAAGCGAACTTGGGATGATACCTAAGGGGTGGGAAGTATCAAACTTAAATACAGTTGCAGATATTGAAATGGGACAGTCTCCTAAGGGAACTAGCTATAATGAATCTGGTATTGGTGAAGTTTTTTACCAAGGGAGAACTGACTTTGGAAACAGATTCCCAACTAAAAGATTATATACCACTGAACCCAAGAAAATGGCGAAAGCAGGAGACATTTTAATGAGTGTCAGAGCACCTGTTGGAGATATAAATATTGCTTATGAAGATTGTTGCATAGGTAGAGGGTTATGTTTAATAAGAAATAGAGAAGGTCATAGTTCTTATATGTATTATTTAATGATGAGTATTAGAGAGACATTAGAGATATATAATAGCGAAGGGACTGTGTTCGGGTCAATTAATAAAGAAACGCTAAAAAGCTTGCCTATAATTAAACCACATAGTTCTATAATAGAGATGTACGAAAAACTAGTAAATGATTTAGATCAAAAATATTTATATAATGTTAAAGAAAATAGAATTTTAGTTTCATTACGTGATACTCTCCTACCAAAACTAATGTCAGGAGAAATAAGAGTACCTGTTGATAATTAAGAATTAAGGAATAAAAATTAAGAATTATTAATGAAAGTATTAGTTTAAAAATAATCGGATATTCTTGCTGTTCAAGAATTATAAAAGTAAACCATTATCTCCAAAAGGGGTGATTTAATGAATTTTACTGAAGAGCTTTTAGAGCAAGCTTGTATAGAGATTTTACAAGACTTGGGATATGACTATGTATTTGGCCCAGATATATCCTGTGATGGAGATTATCCTGAGAGAAAGGATTATCATGAGGTTATATTGGAGCAAAGAGTAAGAGATGCCTTATATAGAATAAACAAGGATTTACCTGCTATAGCTATTGAGGATGCTTACAGACAAATAATTACCTTCAATAGTCCCATGTTAGAGGAAAACAACAGATACTTTCATAGGTTATTAGTAGAAGGCATAGAAGTTACCTTTAAGGACAAGAACAATATTAGAACTAAGAAAGCTTATATTGTTGATTTTGACAATATTAAGAATAACGATTTTTTAGTAGCGAATCAATTCACAATAATTGAAAACGAAGAGAGAAGACCGGATTTAATTATATTTGTCAATGGAATCCCATTAGTAGTAGTTGAGCTTAAATCAGCCAGCGATGAAAATGTAGGAATAGAAAATGCATATAACCAAATTCAAACCTATAAAAGGGATATCCCTTCATTATTTAATTATAATGCATTCTGTATCTTATCAGATGGTATTAATGCAAAGGCAGGAACCATTTCATCTAATGAAGAACGCTTCATGAATTGGAGAAGTATAGATGGAATAACTGTTGAACCATTATCTAAACCACAATATGAAGTTTTATTTTATGGTATGCTTGCAAAGGAGCGACTATTAGATATAATTAAAAATTTCATACTATTCCAAGAATCAAAGGAAGAAGAAAAAGACTCAGATGGAAATAAACTAGGGGACAAGAAAACAATAATTAAAATACTTGCAGCCTATCATCAATATTTTGCAGTAAAGAAGGCTATTGAGAAAACAAAGGAAGCTACAAAGGAAGATGGGGATAGAAAAATAGGAGTTATATGGCATACCCAAGGCTCTGGTAAAAGCTTTACTATGGTATTCTATACATCAGGATTAGTAAGAGAATTAAATAACCCAACTATTGTAGTTATTACTGATAGAAACGATTTAGATGACCAATTATTTAATACCTTCTTAAAGTCAGAAGATATATTAAGGCAAACTCCAAAGCAAGCAGATGTTCGTAAGTTAACTGAGGAGCAAAAGAAGCAACAAGCAAAAGAAAATTCAAAAGAGTTAAATGGGCTTTTTGATTTACTAAACGACAGACAATCCGGGGGAATTATATTTACAACTATTCAGAAGTTCATGCCTGATGAAGATGAAATGCCTGTTCTTACAGATCGTAGAAATGTTATTATCATAGCTGATGAAGCACATAGGAGTCAATACGGACTAGAGGCTAAAATGGATTCTAAAAAAGGTGAAGTAAAATACGGTTATGCTAAGTATCTGAGAGATGCCCTTCCTAATGCATCATTTATAGGCTTTACAGGGACACCGATTGATTTAGATGATCGCTCTACAACTGCTGTATTTGGTCATTGTATAGATACCTATGATATGACAAGAGCAGTAGAGGATGAAGCTACAGTTAAGATATATTATGAAAACAGGATTATTAAATTAGAAACAGATGATGAAGAGTTAAAGAAAATAGACGAAGAGTTTGATGAAGTAACTGAGGGACAGGAAGAGCTAGAAAAAGAAAAGAACAAATCAAAGTGGTCAAGATTAGAAGCTGTAGTAGGATCACCTAATAGAGTTAAAAAGCTAGCTGAGGATATAGTTAATCACTATGAAGAAAAGTCTAAAACCATAGAAGGTAAAGCAATGATAGTTTGCATGAGCAGGAGAATCTGCGTAGACCTATATGATGAAATAATTAAGCTAAGACCTGATTGGCATAGTGATGATGTAAATAAAGGCAAGATAAAAGTAGTTATGACAGGGAGTGCAGCAGATAGTGAAAGATTACAAAAACATGTTGGAGGTAAGCAACGAAGAGATATATTAGCTAAAAGAATGAAGGACAATGATGATGAATTAAAGATTGTAATAGTAAGAGATATGTGGCTCACAGGATTTGATGTACCATCTATGCATACTATGTACATCGACAAACCTATGAAGGGACATACTCTAATGCAGGCAATTGCTAGAGTTAATAGAGTATTTAAGGATAAGTCTGGTGGTGTAGTAGTTGATTATCTTGGAATCCTTGAAAGCTTAAAACATGCTTTAAAGGAGTATACAGATGTAGATAAGAAAAATACTGCAATTGATACCTCTGTAGCTGTTTCTATTATGCTAGAAAAGTTAGAAATACTACAAGGAATGATGCATGGCTTTGATTATTCTAACTATATGAGTACATCTCAAGTAGAGAGAATTAGAGCGATTACTGGTGGAATGGATTTCATTTTAGGGAAGTCAGAGAAAGAGCAAAAAGAATTTAAGCAGATTTCAGTAGAATTAGCTAAGGCACATTCATTATGTGCAGCTACAGAAGAAGGGAAAGCAAAAGCATTAGAAGTAGGCTACTTTAAAGCTGTAAAAGCGAGCTTAGTTAAGCTAAGAGAAAAGGAACCTGTCAAATATTCAAAAAAGGAAATTGAAGCAAGACTAAATCAAATGCTTGAGCGTTCCATCATTTCTGAAGATGTTATTGATGTCTTCGATGTAATGGGGCTTCAAAGACCGGATGTATCTATTTTATCAGAAGATTTTTTGAATGAAGTTAGAGAAATGAAGCATAAGAATTTAGCGGTAGAAATGTTGAAGAAGCTATTAGAAGGCAATATAAAAGCAATGGAAAAGAGAAATCTAGTAAAATCTGAAAGATTCTCAGAGAAGCTGAAAAAAGCTCTAATTAAGTATAGAAATCAAGCTATTACCAATGCAGAGGTTATAGAAGAACTCATTAAAATGGCACATGATATGAAAAAAGCAAAGGAAGAAGAGAAGGATTTAGGACTTAATGAAGATGAAATTGCATTTTATGATGCATTAACAGCAGATGGAATTGTAAGAGAATTCATGACTGATGAAACCTTAAAGAAAATTGCTCAAGAATTGACCCTTGCTATTAAGAATAACATTACTATTGACTGGAGTGTAAGAAAAAGTGCTCAAGCAGGTATGAGAAGAATCATAAAAAGACTACTCAAAAAATATGACTACCCACCAGAACAAGCTAAGAATGCTCTTATGGTAGTCATGAGACAAGCAGAGAAAATGTGCGGTAATATGAGCACACAAGATATCCAGTATGATAGGGTAGCAGAAGAGGAAAAACAAGATTATTTACTTGGAGAAGATGAGTAAGTTAAGATGGTTCATAGCAAGATGTTACCATTTAGGAGATGAATAAAATGAGCATTATAGAAAAATGTAGAGATATTTTGATTGGATATAAAAGTATAATCTTTGCCTATATCTTTGGGTCTTATGTACAAGGGAAGGACAGGGCAGATAGTGACATAGATATTGCCATATATTTAGAAGAAAATTTAGATATAGACACCTATCTAGAAATAAAGATACGTTTAACGGAAGCTTGTAAAAGAGAGGTAGATTTAATCATACTAAACGATGCTAAACCTCTTCTAAAATATGAAATTTATAAAAACAATTTATCTTTGTTTTGTAGGGATAAGTCTAAAGAGACTAGATACAAAGTGAAAACTTTATTTGAATATAGTGATTTTAAGCGGTACCTAGATTTATCTTATGCTCAAACTATTGAAAGACTAAGAAAAGAGGTGAAAACCAATGGTTAATATTGAAGTAATTAAACAGAGATTAAACCAATTATCAAATTCTCTTAAAAAGATTGAAAGATATAAGGAATTATCCTTAGAAGATTTTTTAGAAGATGATATCATACAAGATGTAGTAGAATATAATTTATTCATTGCTATAAACATGATGATAGACATTGCTACACATATTGTAGTAGATAATAACATAGGTAATCCGGAAACTTTTGGAGAAGCATTTGAGCTTTTATATAAACATAAATATTTCACGGCTGATGAAGCAAAAAATTATAAAAAAATGGTTGGTCTTAGAAATATATTGTCTCATGAATACCTGAAAATTGACAAAAAGATAATTTATAGTATATTACAGAATAATATAATTGATATAAAGAGATTTATCATTCTTGTCCATGATAATTTCATTTAACCTTTATGGACCCATTAAAACAATAAAAAGGAGAAATACTTATGGTTTGGAAAACTTTTGAACCCGAAAGTCAGTTAGTGTCATTAGAGAGAATAGTAATAGGAGATATTCCTTGTTTAAGGTATAGACCTAAGGGGAGCAAGGGATTATTACCTACTGTGATTTACTATCATGGTTGGCATTCTAGTAAGGAATATCAGAGATTTAAGGGTACTGTGCTAGCTGCCTATGGATATCAAGTTATCATTCCTGATGCAATGTACCATGGTGAGAGAAATCCAATTGATCATAATGAACCAAATGTATTTGAAAAGTATTTTTGGGATGTGGTTTTTCAAAACACTGAAGAATCACAACTTATAATTGAAAATATAATAGAAAATTACCAAGCAGATCCAAACAGGATAGGAGTTATGGGACACTCAATGGGAGGCTTTAGTGCTTCTGGAGTATTCGTAAAGAATACTCATTTAAGATGCATGGTAAACTTAAATGGCTCATGTTCTTGGGTAAAGGCAGAAGAAATATTTAGAAGAATAGGTAATATGTCTCCTATTACTGATGAAAGAGTAAAGCTGCTTTCCCAATATGACCCAATATATAATAAAGAAAAAATAAAAAATAGACCTATACTTATGCTTCATGGAGATAGGGATTCAAGTGTACCTATAGATTGCCAGAGAGAATTCTTTAAAGAGATGTTTCCACTATATAGTGAGAATCCAGAAAAACTAAAGCTTATAGAAATTCCGAGAATGGATCATTATATAAGTACTGGTATGCTTGAAGCGGCTATTGAATGGTTTGAGAAATATTTGTAAATAAAAAGCTACACACAAAGGGATGATTCTATATTTTGCAAGATGAAACATAAGAAGCATCCCTTTATGTTATGTTAACAAGAAATTATAGGAATTAGTTGTGTAAAATGTTATGCTGAAATAGTAATGGCATAAAGTTTTGATATTAATATTAATAGGTGCGGACAAAGATTTAATGTCGGGAGGGGTATATTGCTAAATTATTCTGATGAACAAATAAAAGAGATTTTAGTAACTATTTTACATAGAAATGATTTCGATATTGTACCTGATAAATGGTGTTATAGATTTTGAAGGAAGTTATCCAGGAAATTCAGAAACAAATTTTAGTGGGCTTTATTTTAGATACTTCTTAGAAAATGAAGATTATAAGAAAGCTTTTTTCAGAGGATATGAAAGACATTTGTATTTAAACGAAGGATTTAATAAAAGGTTGTTTATTTATCTATTGTGTTTTGTAGTTGGAAACTGTAGCTGGGCATATTGGCAAGCACCAGCAAAACATCAATTTTTTATATAAATTACTTTGTTGATTAGAATTTAGGAGAAAAGTTTGCTAGATAATGGCTAGTTATTTGAGGAGAAGTCGAGATTCAAATTGAGTTAATTATATAATGAAAATAAGAAAGTATAGATGAGGAAAGGGGAGGTTTTAGTGAAGGTATTAATGACATTTGATTTTGGTATAGAAAATATAAATAGAATAAAGGAACTTGGCTATGAAGTTATACTAATAGGAGAAAAAGAGCTTTGTTTTTCTGAAGAATTAGCTGATATTGATGTATTAATATGTTATAACCCATTTAAAACATTAGATATATCTAAACTTTCAAATTTAAAACTCATACAGCTATCAAGTGTTGGAATTGACCAAGTGCCTATGGAAATCCTAAGAGAAAAAAATATTAAATTAACAAATAATAAGGGAGGTTACAGTATACCTATTGGCGAATGGATTGTACTTAAATTGTTAGAAATGCTTAAGAACAGCAAGTCATTTTATCAAAAACAATTAGAAAAGAGGTGGAAAGTAGACACATCATTACTCGAGTTATATGGAAAGACAATTGGTTTTATCGGAACAGGGAGCATTGCAACAGAAGCTGCTAAGAGGTTAAAAGGATTTGAAGTGAATATTTTAGGAGTTAATACTAATGGTACAGATACTGAACACTTTGACAAATGCTATAGTGTAGACAATTTAAAAGAGATGATTAAGAGCTGTGATGCTATAGTTGTGTCTATACCATATACAAAGAAAACGCATCACTTAATAAATCATGAAGTGTTCCAAGAAATGAAGGACGGAGTTTTTCTAGTCAATATAGCAAGGGGGAGTATCATAGACGAAAAGTCAATGATAGAAAACCTAAAAAATGGTAAGGTTAAAGGTGCCGCACTAGATGTATTTGAAAAGGAACCGATGGATGAAGATAACCCACTTTGGGAAATGGAAAATGTTATAGTGACACCACATAATTCATGGATGTCTGAGATGGGGAATGTTAGAAGATTCAATATAATTTATGAGAATCTTAGGAGATTTAAGTCAGGAGAAAAATTGCTTAATGTAGTCGAATTTAATAAAGGCTACTAATTACTATAGATTAGAAAATTTATTAAAATAATAGGTGGATAAGAACTCTCACATAGATGATATCTAATTATCAATACTAAATCTAAGAGGTCTTTCCTCTGTGTCAATTAAATGACTCAGAAGAAAGAGCTCTTTTTTGCTTTTAGCATTTAAGCTGGTAATCAAATAAATCCAAAGAACATTTTACTTAGATTTTACATACATATCATATGGATTTAACATACTAGTTGTAAATTATAACTGTAAGATAAAAATTTGAAATATAGGAGCGTGTTTATTGTGAAGAAAGTTAAATTACTTAGCCTAATTTTAGTTGCTGTACTGGCTTCATTAGCATTTGTAGGATGCACAAGTTCTGATGCTAATGATACTCCAAGTAATGTTCAAGAGGAGAATCAAAATGAAAGTAAGAGTTTATTAAAGGGAACTATAAATATTATTGGATCTACTTCTGTGCAACCTTTAACTCAAAAATTAGCTGATGTCTTTGCAAGTGTTGAACCGGGAATTCAAATTGATATACAAGGTGTGGGCTCAACTGCAGGTGTAAAAGCTGCTAATGATGGAACAGCAGATATAGGAACTGCTTCTCGTGAGCTTAAATCAGAAGAAAAAGAATGGGGATTAACTGAACATGTTATAGCAAGAGATGGTATTGCAATTGCAGTGAATCCAAGTAATTCTGTATCTGATTTGACTACAGAGCAAGCTGCTAAAATATTTAAGGGTGAAATCACAAATTGGAAGGAAGTCGGAGGAGAAGACAGAGAAATTATTGTAATAAGTCGTGAAGCTGGTTCAGGTACTAGAGGAGCTTTTGATGAGATATTAGGTATTAAAGAAACACTTAGTGAAAAGGCTTTAGTGGCAGAAGGAAATGGTGCTGTAAAGCAAAACATAGCTACTAAACAAGCTGCTATAGGATATGTTTCACTTGGATATATAGATGATTCTATAAAAGCACTTAAAATTGATGGTGTAGAACCAACAGTTGAAACTATACAAGCAAATGAGTATCCAGTTGCAAGACCATTTTTAATGTTAACAAAAGGTGAACTTAGTCCAGAAGTCAAAGCTTTTATAGATTTCATTATGAGTAGTGAAGGACAGAAAATAGTTGGGGAAGGATATATACCTGTAAAATAGCCAAAAGAATATAACAAGTTGTCAAATTCCCCCCTTATTGTTGCTGACTAGACTCCATAGTAGTATACATGGAGTCTGTCTTCTGTTTTTACTTGAAAAATTACGAGGTGATTAGATGAATTTGAATGGTAATTCAAACATAATTAACAGAAAAAAAGGTCAGACTTTACCACAAGCCAGTGGTCTTATAACACTAAATAAATCAAGAGATATAAGTGAAAGGCTAATTGAAATCTTTTTCTTCATATGTGCCTTATTTGCAGTATTATCTGTTGCAATAATTACTATATACATTTTTGCTAAAGGAATACCTGCAATAGTTACGATAGGATTAGGTGATTTTGTCCTAGGGAAAGTGTGGAAGCCAATGCAGGATATTTTCGGGATATTTCCTATGATAATAGGTTCAGTTTTAGCTACAATAGGTGCTATTATAATTGGAGTTCCTATAGGAGTATTAACAGCAGTATTTTTAGCTGAAATTGCTCCAAAAAGAGTTGCTAGGATAGTTCAGCCAGCAGTTGAGTTATTAGCAGGTATTCCGTCTGTAGTATATGGATTTTTTGGATTAGTAGTTATTGTCCCGATGATAAGTAATTATTTAGGCGGTCCAGGGAATAGCCTTTTAGCTGTTAACATAATACTTGGTATAATGATTCTGCCGACTATTGTTAACATATCTCTAACATCAATACGTGCTGTGCCCTCTGAATATAAGGAAGCATCACTAGGTATGGGAGCATCGCATATACAGACGATTTTTAAAGTAGTACTGCCGGCTGCTCGTTCAGGTATTTTAACAGGAATAGTACTAGGAATAGGCAGGGCAATAGGTGAAACAATGGCAGTTATTTTAGTAGCAGGGAATACTCCTGCTGTTCCAGACTCAATTTTAGCACCTATTCGTACTTTAACAGCAAATATTGCTATGGAGATGTCATATGCCTTTGGACTACATCAGGATGCACTATTTGCAACGGGAGTAGTTTTATTTGCTTTTATAATGTTTTTAAATATTATATTCAGTAAATTGACAAGTAAGGTGGGTGATTAAGGTGAGTAGAAGAAAACTGATAGATAATACTGCTAAGATACTAATTTGGCTATCTGCCTTAATTACAGTTGGAGCTCTTGCGTGGATTTTAATACATGTAATTTCAAACGGATTATCAGAAATAAATTGGAGCTTTTTAACAAACAACCCTTCTGATGATGAAGCGGGAATATTTCCTATGATTATAAGTACTCTTTATATTGTATTATTGTCTATTGCTATTTCTACGCCTATCGGCGTATGCTCTGCAATATACTTAGTCGAATATGCAAAACCAGGTAAGGTAGTCAGAATAATAAGATTTGCAACTGAAAGCTTGGCAGGAATTCCATCCATTATATATGGTTTGTTTGGGATGATTTTTTTCGTTATTGTACTTGGACTAAAGTTCTCACTAATATCAGGTGCAATTACACTAAGTATGATGGTACTACCTACAATCATTAGAACTACAGAAGAAGCACTTAAAGCAGTACCTAGAAGCTTTAGAGAAGGAAGCTTAGCCTTAGGAGCATCAAAGCTTAGAACTATTTTTAAAGTAATATTGCCAAGTGCAGCACCAGGAATTATTACAGCTATAATATTGAGCATTGGTAGAGTTGTAGGTGAAACAGCAGCTGTATATTTAACAGCAGGAATGGTTCCTAGACTGCCAACAAGCATTATGGATTCAGGAAGGACATTATCGGTTCATTTATATATTTTAGCTAAAGAAGGTATATCCTTTGAACAAGCTGATGCTACTGCACTAGTATTGATTATAGTTGTGGCATTAATAAATTTTATAGCTAATAAAATAGGAGCTAGAATGAAGAGGGTATAAACTAGATGTATTTTAGTCAAAGATAGATAGAGGAGTTGAGGATATGAGCAAAGATAAGTTTTCAGTAAAAGATCTAAACCTGTTTTACGGAGATATGCAAGCGCTTAAATCCGTTAATATGCAAATACCTGAAAAGCAAATTACTGCATTAATAGGACCTTCAGGATGTGGCAAATCCACATTTTTGAAAACATTAAATCGTATGAATGATCTAGTAGAAAACTGCAAAATAACTGGTGAAATTATGCTAGATGGACAAGATATATATAAGAACGTTGATGTCATAGAATTAAGAAAAAAGGTTGGGATGGTATTCCAAAAGCCTAACCCTTTTCCAATGAGTATTTATGATAATGTAGCCTATGGGCCAAGAACTCATGGAATCCGTAATAAGGCTAAATTGGATGAGATTGTGGAGATGAGTTTACGAGCTGCTGCTATATGGGATGAGCTAAAGGATAGACTAAAGAAAAACGCTCTAGGATTATCTGGTGGGCAACAGCAAAGACTTTGTATTGCAAGAGCATTGGCAGTAGAGCCAGAAGTGTTGCTTATGGATGAGCCTACGTCAGCATTAGACCCGATTTCTACATTGAAAATAGAAGACTTAGCTACACAGCTAAAAGAAAAATATACTATTGTTATAGTAACTCATAATATGCAGCAAGCAGGACGTATATCAGATAATACTGCATTCTTTTTACATGGTGAGGTAATTGAGTATTCATCTACTATAAAGATTTTCAGTAATCCAGACGATAAACGCACTGAGGATTATATTACAGGCAGATTCGGTTAATAGGAGGGATAGTATGGTTAGACATGCTTTTGATGTTAGCTTAGAAAATTTAAACTTAGATCTTGTAAGAATGGCAAGTGCAGTAGAAAAATCAATTGATCAATCTATACTAGCTTTAAAAAATAAGGATATAGAATTAGCTAAAAAGGTTGTTGAAGAAGATGATATTATAGATGACATGAATGCTGAAATAGAAGCAAAATGTATCAGGCTAATAGCAACACAGCAGCCACTAGCAAAGGATTTGAGGCTGATTACTTCAATACTAAAAATGATTACAGACTTAGAAAGAATAGCAGATCAATCAGCAGATATTAGCGAGCTTATGTTAAATATAAGAGAAGAGGACTATATAAAGCCTTTAATAGACGTCCCTAAGGCAGCAGAGGTAGCACGTGAAATGGTTAAAGAAGCTATAGATGCTTATGTTAACAAGGATGTTGAATTGGCTAAAAAGGTATGTAAGAAAGATGAAATAGTTGATGAATATTATGAAACAATTTTAATGGATTTGAAAAATCTTATGAAAAAGAATCCTGATAACATAGAACAAGGGATAATACTTATTCAAGTAGCCAAATATATAGAAAGAATCAGTGACCATGCTACAAACCTTGCAGAATGGGTAATATATATAATTACAGGTAAGCATGAAACATTAAACTTCTAGAAGCAAAAAATACCATTCTCTTAAATCATCTCTAAAATTATCTTCAACAGGGATGATTTTTTTACTTTGATAGAAGCTTTTCTTTTTAGGTAGATAAAATTGAAAATGGGTAATATAATAATGTTATACTAAAAAAGGAGCATTTGTTTTTATCATATTTTCTGAATTGGGGTGTAGTTTTGACAAATTTATTAATTAGATTATTCGTTAAAGATTATCAAAATACTTCTAATTATAGAGTGCGGGAGCGCTACGGTAAGTTTGCTAGTATTACAGGCATTATTTCGAATTTTTTGCTTTTCTTAATTAAGATAGTTGCAGGATTGGTTTTTAATAGTATATCAATCATAGCTGATGCTATAAACAATTTATCAGATTCAGGTTCCTCAATTATTACTTTAATAGGATTTAAAATTTCTGGAATGCCTGCTGATAAGAATCACCCATATGGGCATAAGCGGATGGAATATGTATCGGGTCTAATTGTATCTATAATTATTTTGGTTTTAGGAGTACAGCTTGTTTTCAGTTCTTTAGGCAAAATAATCAAACCTGAGGTCACTATATTTAGTATGGTCTCAGTAGTTATACTGGTGATTTCAATATTGATAAAGCTTTGGCAAAGCTTGTTCTATAGAAAAATTGGAAAAAAGATAAATTCAACAACCCTTATTGCAACATCAATAGATAGCCGAAATGATATCCTTTCAACAACTGCTGTCTTAACTGGTGTTTTTATTACTCAAGTAACTGGCTTTAATTTAGATGGCTATATAGGTGTTGCAGTTGCATTGTTCATTATATTTTCTGGAGTTGGACTTATTAAAGAAACCATAAATCCACTGCTAGGAACCGCACCTACAAAAGAGCTAGTAGATAGTATCTATGAAAAAATTTTAAGCTATGATGGTATTATTGGGCTTCATGATCTGACAGTACATAGCTATGGGGAAGGGAAATGCTTTGCATCTGTGCATTGCGAGATGTCAGCTGAAAATGATATTATGGCAAGCCACGATGTTATAGATAATATTGAGCGGGACTTTCTAAAAGAAGAAGGCATCAATTTAGTTATTCACCTTGATCCTGTTGTTACTAACGATGCTAGAACTAATAAGCTTAGAGCAGAAATAGAATATATACTTGAAAATTTATCTCCAGAAATAGGTATGCATGATTTTCGTGTTGTATGGAGTAAAAGTCATTCTAATCTAATATTTGATGTGGTAGTTCCTTATGATTTTAAATGGAGTGATGATGAGCTAGTTAAGCTTATTTCTGATAGAATTTATGAGCTGAATCCAAATTATCATACATCCATAACTGTTGATCATGATTATGTGCCAACTTTATAATCTATAGTTAAAAAGAAAGAGAACAGGCAAATGGTTTAAGCCTGTTCTCTAATATTTTTAAGATCATGGCCAGATGGGCTTTGAAATAGCTTAAGTTCAAATAAATCTGTCACTGCTAAAATATGATCAAAAATATCAGCCTGTGCCTTTTCATAATTGACCCAATTAGTATCATTTATGAACAGGTAAAGCTCTAAGGGCAACCCGTGCTCGCCAGGAGGCAAATGCCTTACCATGTGTATCATGTGTTTATGAACCATGGGGTGATTTTTTAAGTAATTTTCTATATATATTCTAAATGTACCTATATTTGTGAGATGTCTTCCGTTTATTAAAAGCTCATCATTAATATTATTTGCTTTATTATATTGTTCAATTTCTTTTTCCTTGTTAAGAATATATTCAGTTAAGAAATGTACTTTTTTAAACTTTTCTATCATTTCTTTAGAACAAAACTTAATAGTATTCACATCTATATAGATAGACCGTTTTACACGACGTCCTCCAGCCTCTCTCATTCCTCTCCAGTTTCTAAAAGAATCTGAAATAAGGGCATATGATGGAATAGTAACTATGGTTTTATCGAAATTTTGGACTTTAACAGTATTTAAGGATATATCAATAACATCTCCATCTGCTCCATACTTTGGCATTTCAATCCAATCTCCAATTTGCAACATATCATTTGCAGATAATTGTATACCTGCTACCAAACCAAGAATTGAATCCTTAAATACTAATGTGAAAACTGCTGTAAGAGCTCCAATACCGCTTAGCAGGATTATTGGGCTTTCTCCTATTAGAGAAGCAATGATTACAATACCCATTATTATATAAAAACCAATTTTAAATACTTGTATAATGCCTTTTATAGGTCTTTGTTTAGAAACTGGGTGGGTTTTGTAAATGTCGTGTAGAGCATCAACTACTGAATTTACAACAGTCATAGTAATTATTAAAATATATACCCTAGAAAATCTTTGAATTATTTCTGAAAAGCTTCCAAAAAAATGAGCAAATGAATATACAATGATACCAGGAATAATCATGGATAGCTTCTCAAACACTTTTCTTTGTAATAGATAGTCGTCCCATTTAAATTTATTTTTTTCTATATATTTTGAAAGAATTTTAAGTATAATTTTTTTAACTATAAAATTTACAACTATACATATTAATATAATTGATAGTACTAGAATCACAATTGAAAGTGTTTTAGATATATTATCATCTAATCCGTAATTTGATAGAAAATCATTAACAAACTCCATGTTTATAATGTTCTCCTTTCGTACATCTAGGAACTTAAAAGAAAGAACTCCTTCCACATAAGGATTAAAAGTCTCCTATTAGGAAGGAGTTAATGTTATTTAATGTAATTTATTGAAATTCTATCTGCAGGAATTTCTCTCTCTACAAGCTCTTCTGTTGGATAGCCAAGCGTTATGGCAGAGACTGGATTAAAATCTTCAGGTATTTCTAATTCTTTCTTTAAGCTCTCATTAATAGCACCTGCTCTTATAAATCCAAGTAAATATACACTACCAAGTCCAATATCAGTAGCAGCTAGGTGCATATTTTCTATTATACAAGCTGCATTTGCATATGTACTGCTTACTTTAGCAGGGTCCCTTAATCTACAAGATACTATAACAACTGTTGGTGCACCATAGAATGGATTAGCATCAGGTTTATTAGAAATCTCAGCTGTGGATTTTACCATTTTGCTTAATAGTTCAGTGTTTTGTACAACAGTAAGATGAACATCTTCATATAATCCATTCCCAACAGGTGCAGCATTAGCTGCAAGTAACACTTTATTTAGTTCTTCATTAGTAATTTGCTCAGGCTTATAGCTTCTAGTTGATTTTCTTGTTTTTATTGTTTTAAAGAATTCCATTCATATCCCTCCCAAGTTTATTATACAACAAAGATTAGAAAATAAAAAATTATTATCAAAAATTTAGGTGGGGACATAAAATAACCTCTGCCACAAAATATGACAGAGGGAACACCTATTATTAGTCTAAGTTTAATTTCTTTTCAAAAATACGATTAGTTATTATATAGAATACTGCACCTATTAATGAAATCATTATAATGCTAATAGGGAAAATCGTTCTCGGGAACATGTTTGTGAAGTTTAAGCTATTAGTTGTGATAAAACTCGCAAGAACTAGAACTAATAGCATGATTAGCTGCAAGCCATTATAAATAACAACATAAGATATAAGGGATGCTATAATCTTATGCTTACTAAACAACTGGCCTATAGCAATAGAAGCATAAACTACTAGAATGTTCGTTACAGCACTTACAAATATCATAAGAATCAATTCAATAACTAAAATCACAGAATTACCACCGAAGGTTGCGCTTAATTCTTCTGGAATTTTTCTTATTTCATTTATTATAGAGCTTGCATCGGTTGACGTAATGAAGGCTGCAGAAAATGATGATACTACGAATATTGTGCTAATAAGTAACCAGAATAGTGTAACTGTTAATTTTGATATAATTAACTGATGAGAATTTACTGGCAATGTAAACATTAAATATCCTTCATCGCTTAAAAGGTTTTTATAAAACCGAACTATCATTAGTAATACTGTAGTCACTAAAATGGCTAAGATAAGAATAACTTGAGTAAATATCAGAAATCCAATAAAAAACATTAATATTCCTTCTCCAATATCTAATCGGAATACGAAACGATTTACTAAAGATATAAATAACAGAGCTATATATAAAGGCACTAGTAATCTTGATGTTGCCATTAATTCATGTTTCATCAATTTACCTAGCATTTGAACACCTCCCTGAATAATGAGTCTATTGATTTATTTTCTGCTGCTCTTACATCATCTACAGACGAGTGGAGGATAATAGAACCCTCTTTTAGAAATATGACTTCATCTAATACTTTTTCTATATCCGCAATAAGATGTGTAGATATCAATATAGTTGAGTTTTTTCTATAATTATTGATAATAGTATTTAGGATATAATCCCTTGCTGCTGGATCTACTCCGCCTATTGGTTCATCAAGACAGTATAAGTCTGCTTCACGGCTCATAACTAATATTAATTGAACCTTTTCTTTAGTTCCCTTTGACAAAGTCTTTAATTGTCTTTCTGGGTCAATTTTTAAATCTGCCAACATATCATAGGCTTTTTTGGGGTTAAAATTTTCATAAAAGTCCTGAAAAAATTTAACAACTTGAGAAATTTTCATCCAATCAGCCAAATAAGTTTTTTCAGGTAAATATGATACTATTTTCTTAGTTTCTATTCCTGGTGTCTTACCTGCAATTTGTATGTTTCCACTATCAGGTAGTAATAGTCCATTTATCAATTTTAGTAAAGTAGTTTTACCACTGCCATTTGACCCTAATAGTCCTATTATGCGACCTCTTTCTAATGTTAAATTTACATCAGAAAGTGCAGTAAAGCCTGAATATATTTTCGTTAATGATTTGCACTCTAGAATAGGATTCATTTTCTCATCTCCTCTAATATTTTAGTAACACATTCTAAGATTTCATCTTCTTCGTACCCAAGTTGTTTCATTTTTTCTATAAACTCTATAATAATATTCTTAGCAGACTGTTTCTTTAGTTTTTTGATGATTTCTATATCTGAAGTTATATATCTGCCACTGGTTCGGTTAGTGTAAACTAATCCAGTTTGCTCCAGTTCAGCTAATGCTCTCTGCATGGTGTTAGGATTGACCCCAGCTTCAGCAGCTAACTCTCGTACTGAGGGAAGCTTATCTCCAAGATTATAGTAACCTGAAATAATTCCTGCCTGAATCTGTTCAATTAGCTGAATATAAACCGGTCGTTCAGAGTCAATATTCCATTGCATTTCACCACTCCTTACTACTTATATTGTATTATTGTATTAAGTACTTAATACAATAATACAATATATATTTTACAATTGCAACATGAATTTTATAAAATTAAAATTTTTTTGAACAGTTGACATGTGAAAATATATGAAATATAATGAAATATGTGAAAAAATATGAAAATATATGAAAATGCGTAAAAAGATATAAAATAAAAGTACCATCAAATGAAATTAAATAAATGTCGAGTAAAGGAGAGAGGTAGATTGAAATTTCAAAAGCTATACACTGTAGATGATATTGCTATGATGACAGGGCTTACTAGTAGAACAATTCGAAATTATTTAAAGGATGGAAAGCTAAAAGGAAAAAAAATTGGAGCACAATGGAGATTTACAGAAGAAGATATTAGTGCTTTATTTACAGATAAGAGCTTTGAGAATGAAGTAACTGTATCAAAAAATAAAATGGTAATTGATTTTCTTGAAGCAAAAGAACAGTCCAAAGTTTCCATTTGCTCTATAGTTGATTACCCATGTAGAGACAGGAAAGTAGTAGAAAACATTTGTCAAGAGATGATTGAGCAAGTTAACTCTTATAAAAATAAGGATGAGATTAAATTTTCCTATCAATATTTAAAAGAGGAAGGAAAGGCAAGATTTATTGTAATTGGTATACCTGAGAAGGTAATTGAATTACTTAATAAAATCAAGTGATAGTAGAATTAGCGAAAGGGGGAAGGAATAAGTGAGAAAATTATATACACAGCTTAGTAATTTACTTAATGCAATTAATTTTAATGAGCTATGGGAAGGCTTCCATTTCTATGATTTTGCGCTATATAATGATAGAGAGGTGTATTTAAAAGACTCTGTGATTCCTTATGATAATCGTTTCATGGGCAATACTGCGATTAATTATGAAGGACAGTATATAGCCATATGGAATGTAGAAAATCCAGACCTAGAAGATATCGAAGTCTTGGCAGCTAACCTTGTACATGAGATGTTTCATGCTTACCAATATGAAATGAAAGAAAGCAGATGGCCACAGGATTTACGAACACTTGACTATCCATCAGATATTGAGAATTTTAAATTTAAATATGCTGAAAATAAAATTCTCGCTGCTGCATATCTAGAAAAAAATATAGAAAAAAAGAAAAGGCTCATATCTCAATTTGCATCTATTCGTAATATGAGAGAGAAAAATATAGGAGATATTATTAGATGTGAATATCTATCAGAAACAGCAGAGGGAATGGCAGAATACGTAGGTATAATGGCACTAAAGCAAATATCTATTAATAAGTATAATACTCGTATGAAGAAATACATAGGCTATCTATCAACACCAAGCGAACTACTCTTTGACACAAGGAGAATATCGTACTTTAGTGGGGCAGTTTTTCTAGTTGCTTCTATAGAGGCAGGTATACCATTTTTTCATGAAATAGGTAACTGTGATATTCCTGTATTTGAAATTATAAGTTCTTATTTAAAGATAGATGGTACTATAGAAATAGAGGATTATAAAATTATAGAGGAAATGGCTATTCAGTATATTGATAGAAAGAGGAATAAATTTGATGTTTTTTTCAAAGAAAATAGGGAGCATGTAGAGGGCAAATTTCAAATAGTTGGCTATGATCCAATGAACATGATAAAGTTAGATAATAAAATTTATTGTAATCATTTTATTCTACTGAAAGATACTAATACAAACAATCAGGTGTTTTTAAATGGTCCTGTAGTTGTTGAATTAGAGCCAGAGACAATAAATAAAGTTATAGCTTACTTTAAATAAGCTCTAATCAAGGTGATAGGAGCTTTCTTTACTGCTAGCCTGTTATTTTTTCTGCAAACTAAGTTAAGTTAACATATCTGGAAAATATAGGTTTGACTTTTGAACTGAATAGTAGAATAATAGAACTATGGACTTAGGTATTGATATTTTTTTATCGATTAAATTTCTTCCTATTAGTCCCCTGGTAAAAGGCTCTAAGTTAGAGTTATTAACTTTTGTATAAGGAGAGATAATATGGACAAAAAATTGAAGCAATCATCAAGAAAGGGTATAGTTTCATTATTATTGGTACTAGTAATGATACTAACTACAATTGTACCTGTTTGGGCTGAGGAAATTCCAACTCCTGATATTAGTCAATGGGCTATAGGTGAGTTAAATGAAGGAGAAAGATATGGAATATATCCTATTGAATGGTATTATGACGGTTTCAGAACTGAAATCTCACAGGAAAGACTAGAAGAACTATTAGCAAATACAGCCAGTAAAATAGAAGCTTTGGACTTAACTAAGAAGACAGATTTTGAGGCAGTTTCTCATGAAGCAACTAGTACAAGAGGCGAGGTTGTAAAGAGGCTATATAATATTTTAGCTCAATATGAATTACCAGTAGGTGAGTCATCAGTAGAATATATGCAAGAAAGAGGCATACTTGTAGGTACACATAATGGACTTGACTTAGATAAGCCATGTACTACAGAACAGGCAGTTATATTAGCAACTAGATTAGTTCTAGATACATATAATCAGTTACAAGCAGGTTCAAAAGGATTAGCTTGGAAAGTAGAACATAACGGTAATACCGTTTATTTCTTAGGATCAATTCATGTAGGCAGTAGTGAAGTCTATCCTTTGAATCAAAGATTAAAGCAAGCTTTTAATGAATCTGATGCCCTTATTGTAGAAGCCAATTTATTCGACCAACAAGGTGGGATGGAGTATTTCCTAGGAAAAGCTACATATCAAGATGGTACTACACTTAAGGATCATATAAGCGAAGAAACTTATGAAAAGCTAGTAGAAGTGTTTAAAAAATATGGATTACCAGAAGATGTTTATAATCAATTTAAACCTTGGAGTATAGCTAATGACTTAACTGTTATTTCTATGACAAATTCGGACAATCTTCAACAGGGAGCTCAGTCAGCTAATCTCGGAATAGATATGTATTTTCTTTCAAATGCATTATTATTTCAAAAGCCAATTATTGAATTAGAAGGAATAAGATATCAGGCTGACTTATTTGATGGATTATCAGCTGAAACTCAAGAAGAGTATTTAAGAAGTATAATAGATAGTGTCTTAGAACCAAAAACTGATGAGACTGTTGATTCGGCTAAGCTATTAGAAGAATGGCTTGCTCTATGGATAAATGGAGATATAGAAGGATTTACCGCTAGCTATGGTCATAGCACTAAGGAAGCTGAAGAATATGAATTTACTAATATGCTATTTGGTAAAAGAGATAAGGACATGGCAGAGAAAATAATCACTATGTTAGAATCAGAGAACAAGGGTACATATTTTGTTGTAGTAGGAGCAGGACATTTAACACAAGATGGCACAGTACTAGACCAACTAATTGAAAAAGGATATAAGGTTGAGGTTTTACAATAAGTAATGAGAAACCACCTATTATTTACCTTTAGGTAAGTAATAGGTGGTTGTTATTTTAATCCTGCTTGTTCTGAGCTAAATTAAAGCATTTATGTAAATATTTTTGGTCCATTAATTCCTTATGAATATCTCTTTGAACAATTATAGCTTCCTCTAGTGATAGAATCATATCTGCATTTTTCCGAATCTATCGAAGCTCTATAGCTTCATCTAGAATAATAATTGATGATTTTTTCAAAATAGGCATTGTGATTGCAATTTTTTTGTTTTGTCACTAGTTAGATATATTTCAAGTTTTTCCACACTGGCATTATGTTGGCAAAAAATCCCCGTAATACTATATTGATTTCTAGCAAATTTTGCGGCATTTATTATTTCTTCCATATATATTTATAATAACTAAACCGCTTTTACATATAATAATTGAAACTAGATTTATAAATTGCTAATGATAACTAACATTATTTTAATAACTAATTATTGGGAGATGAAAACATGAAAGAGCAAGAGAAAAAGAAGAAAAAATTTCAATTTCCTACAGCCTTTACGGTGCTATTTATCATACTAATACTAGCAGCTATATTAACCTATATAGTGCCAGCAGGACTATACTCAAAACTATCATATGACCCAGATAAAAATTTATTTTTAGTAGAAAACCATGAAGGAGAAGTCAGTAGCTATCCAGCGACACAAGAAACTTTAGAAAGCTTAAACATTAGAATGAATATCAATAAGTTTTTAGATGGAAGTATTAAAAAACCTATTGCTATTCCAGGTACTTATGAGAGAATAGAACAATCACCTCAAGGATTATTATCAGTTATCATGTCACCTATCCAAGGAATTATGGATACAGTGGATATTATGGTTTTCGTGTTGATACTTGGAGGGATTATTGGACTGGTTAATAAATCAGGAGCCTTTGATGCAGGAATTGCAGCGTTATCTAAGAGAACTAAAGGAAAGGAATTCTTATTAGTAGTATTTGTTTCATTACTAATAGCCCTCGGTGGGACTACATTTGGCTTAGCTGAAGAGACCATCGCACTATATCCTATTCTAATGCCGATATTCCTAGCAAGTGGATATGATGCAATAGTTTGTATTGCAGCCATATATATGGGTTCTTCTATTGGAAGTATGTTTTCAACTGTAAATCCATTTTCAGTAGTTATTGCTTCAGATGCAGCAGGAATTTCCTTTAGCGAAGGGCTTGTATTTCGTGCAATAAGCTTAGTATTGGCTATGGTTATTACACTTATTTATATTTATCGTTATGCAAAAAGAGTGCAAGAGAACCCGAAGAATTCTCTGATTTACGAAGACAAGGAAAGAATAGAAAAGAGATTCCTAGAATACTATGACCCGGAAAATGTAGCGCCATTTAACTGGAGACGAATTCTGATGCTACTCGTATTCTTAGGTGCATTTCCTATATTGATATGGGGAGTATCTACAGGTATTTGGTGGTTTCCAGAAATGTCAGGTTTGTTTTTAGCAGTAGCAATAATAATTATTTTCCTGACAGGTTTTTCAGAAAAAGAAGCTGTTAATACATTTTTAGAAGGTGCAGCAGATTTAATAGGAGTTGTGCTTATAATTGGAGTGGCAAGAGCTATTAATATAGTAATGGATAATGGAATGATTTCTGATACTTTACTTAATTATACATCGTCAGTAGTTGGAAATATGAATAGAGGTATTTTTGCAGCAGTTCAAATGATACTGTTTAGTTTCCTAGGTTTTTTCGTTCCATCATCATCTGGGCTTGCTACACTGTCTATGCCCATAATGGCACCTTTGGCTGATACAGTTGGTATATCAAGAGCTGTTGTGGTTACTGCATATAACTGGGGACAAGGATGGATGTCCTTTATTACTCCAACAGGACTAATCTTAGCAACACTTGAGATGGTAGATGTAACATATAATAAGTGGTTAAGATTTATACTTCCGTTGATGGGGGTAATAGGAGTTTTCTCAATCATAATGCTAATCCTGCAAACATTGGTGTAGAGAAAATCTTTATCTGAGTTAGACTGTGTGAAGTTGTCATTCTTAGTGATATAAATGGACCTGTATAGAATGTGAATTATCACAGGGCCTATGCTCATGCTGACAAATAAGTTTCTTTAGCCACATCTAGAGAAAATAGGATTCAAGAATTGCTTGCAATAAGGTATAATTGGTATTAGCAATTGAATTCAAGAGGGGAGGAATACAGTGAATAAGCTAGAAGGATTAGAACCAAAGAGAGTCTTTTATTATTTTGAAGAATTATCTAAAATTCCAAGGTGTTCCTATAATGAGCAACAAATAAGTGATTACATTAAAAATATAGGAGAAAAATTGGGGCTTGAGACAATTCAAGACGAAGTATTAAATGTTATCATCAGAAAGCCTGCTACACCAGGATATGAAAATTCAGAAGGAGTTATCATACAAGGTCATATGGACATGGTTTGTGAAAAGGAAGATGACTGTAATCATGACTTTAGCAAAGACCCCATAAAATTAATAGTTGATGGTGACTATATTCATGCAGATAAGACAACTCTAGGAGCAGATAATGGAATAGCGTTGGCTATGGGGTTAGCCATACTTGAGGATAATACTCTAGAGCACCCTAGTATTGAACTTCTGATTACATCATCCGAGGAGACTGAAATGGATGGGGCCCTTGGACTATCTGAAAATGTCTTGAAGGGAACTAGACTGCTTAATATAGACACTGAGGAAGAAGGTGTGCTTATAGCTGGTTCTGCTGGCGGAGAGTTGATAGAAGCAAGAGTTCCAGTAGATTATGAAGAAGTGAATGATTATGTGGAAGTGGATTTAACGGTAAGAGGATTAATGGGTGGACATTCTGGCGGAGAAATTCACAAGCCTAGGGGTAATTCCAATAAGATTTTAAATGGTATATTAAAAGAAATATTAGAAACTATAGATATAAGGCTAGTGTCTATAACAGGTGGAACTAAGGATAATGCAATTCCTAGACAGACAACAGCTAAAATTGCAGTGAAAACAGAGGACATATTTAGGTTTAAAAGCTTGATTGAGGAAATAAAGAATAAGACTATAAATATATATAAGTCAGAGGAACCAGATATAGATATAGTTGTTGCAGAAGGGGATATAGCATCAAAAACCTTTGATAAGAGAACCTTTGATTCTGTAGTCCTACTTTTAGATACTATTCCAACAGGAGTATTTACCTGGATGCCTCAAAGCAAGGAAATAGTAGAAAGCTCTAGTAACTTAGCTATAGTAAGAACAGAAAAAGATAAGATTGTTATCCAAGTGTCTATAAGAAGCTCATCTGAAGATATGTTATTAGAGCTACGTAATAAGATTGTTGATAAAATCAGACAGGCTAAAGCAGAGTACAGTATTAGCGGAAGTTATCCAGAATGGGAATACAATCCTAAATCAGAATTAAGAGATATAGCATTAGAGCTTTATAAGGATATGTATGGAAAAGAAATGGTATCTACAGTTATTCATGCAGGCTTAGAATGTGGAGTATTTGCAAAGAAGTATCCAAAATTAGATATAATATCCATTGGACCCAATATGTATGATGTTCATACACCAAAAGAGAGACTTAGCATTTCATCTACTAAGAGGGTTTATGAGTACTTAACTGAGCTTCTAAAGAGACTAAAGTAATGCCGTAAAGAGATTTTCAGGCTGTGTAAAAAATCATTCTCATGGTGATTTTCGTCATTCTGAACGTAGTGAAGAACCTGCCTTTAAAAAGGCAGAGAGAAATTCGCTACGCTCAGGGTGACAGTTTTTATGCAGTTTGTGCTATGCTTATGCTGATTTTAATCTACTACTTCTATTAAAATTTCGTTTACTTGGTTTGTATATTCCTTTTGTTTGATAATCAGGTTTACAAAACCTTTCTCAACAGCTTCAAAATTTATAGAAGTATTACTAAATTCGTTATTGTCCAGATTTTTATTTGATTCATTTATAATTCTATCATTATATTCAAATTCTAGAGGTAAAGCATCCTTATCTAATAAAAATGTGAGTATGGCACCCTTTTTGAGCTTAATTTCATTAGCGGATATGGAAAACCTTCCATTATTGTTTAACTCTAGAGGTAAAAAATACCTATAAATTTTTCTTGATTTTAATACAGGAATTTTATCGTCCTTTATATGATAATCATTAGAAACAGTTCTTTCTTCTATTAACATTCCATTATAAAAGCTTACCTTTCCTTCAGGTACGTAGTTTCTCTCCAAATATGTTTCTGTAGAATTATTGTTATATTTAATAAGTCTATAATGAATGAAGTTTTTATCATTATTACTAGAGGATACAAGAGCAAATTTACTGTCACTGAATGGAATATTCATAACTGTTACTGGATTGGGAATGTCAGTATTTTCCATAATACTACTATATATAATTTCATAATCGCCCTTAAGATCTTTTTGCCACAGTACTGCTAATAAATTATTGTTTTTGTTAGGATTATCTAATCGAAAATAATTGATTAAATGATTGTTTTCTACATCGTCTAATTCAATAGTCTGTTGTAATACTGGAGAACCTACATTTTCAAGTTTTCTATTACCAGCTTGCTTTACAAAAAGGGCAATGAAAATTACGCTAAAGGCAGCTGCCATATATTTTATAAACACCTTAGCACTAAATATTGATAAAAATTTCTCTGATGTTTTAGATTTAATATTTTCTTTATCTAATATTTTTTTGAGTACTATTTTTCTACTTTGGTCGAAATTAAACTGTTCAAAAAACTTCTCTGACTGATGCCGAGCTATATGTAGTTTTTTATCTAAATCTTTGTCGTTCATTCTAAGACCTCCTCAGCCAGAATTTCTTTTAGTTTATCTCTTGCTCTACAAAGTCTGGTTCTAACTGTGCTTTCTTTTAGATTTAATACTTGAGCGATTTCCTTAGTATTTAAGCCTTCTAGGTAGTATAGAACAATGACTATTCTATATTTTGTAGGCAAGTCCATTACTTTTTTAAAAATTTCTCCACCTTCTATTTCTTCAAAAAGTCTAGTGGTATAGTTTTGTCTTTTAATAGAGTCTAGTTTTTTGATATTGTCCCAGAAGAATAATCGTTTAAATGATGAAGAAGTCAAGTAGTCCCTACACTTATTAACTGTAATTCTGTAAATCCATGTATAATAAGAGCTTTCGCCTCTAAAGTTATCAAGTCCTTCATATACTTTGCAAAATACCTCTTGGGCTATGTCTTCTGCCTGGTATCTATCCCTGACATAATAATAGGCTAATTTTAAAACCTTATGTCCAAATCTTTTCATCAAATATTCTAGGGTTTCTTTCTTGCTATTTATTTTTTGGGGTTCTGATAACATAATACCAACTCCAGTAATACTATCAAAACTTTTGACAAATACATCAAAATTATATCATTTAGGCATATTAGTCTAATACAGACTAATATGCCTAGTCCTATATAGCTCTAATTTCTTGTTTCATAAACATTATATAGGAAATGGCAAAGCAAATGAGAGGTATGGCTACCATTGTGACTATATGTGCCCATATTAGCATCAGGCTTTGACCAAAAGGAAGTGGGCTAGCTATAGCACCTTCTAGCTGAGTGATTAAAACTAATCCAATAGACCTTACACCAGGATTTAAGATTGTAGTCATGGCTTCATTATAAAGGGTTGATGGAGATACTCTATTTATATTTTGCTTAAGGGATTCGTGCTTAAGCATTGTATCAACAGTAGCTTGGTTATCTACTGGATAAAGCCCATTTGCAATTAAACCAGCAAAAAGACTTATGAAAATTGACATAAAAATCCACAACGCTATTCCAGCTAAAGCCGATGTAGCAGTTTGTTTAAATACCAAAGAAAACATTAAAGAAATTGCATACCATATTCCTATATATAGTATTGTTATAAATAAATATACTATAAGTCTTGCGAATTCTTCAAGAGTAGGAGGTATACCTATTAGCAAAATCCCTAATCCTGCAATTCCTATTCCAAGAGTTAGTACCGTTATAGATAAAATGCTCATACCAGCAAGAAATTTGCCAATTATAACCGTATCTCTGTTAATAGGTTGAGATAATAACCTATTTAATGTTCCTCTTGCTCTTTCTCCATTTATAGAGTCAAATCCTAAGGCTAGACCTATTAATGGTCCTAAAAAAGAGATAAAAGAGACAAAAGATGGGATATAATCTCCGCTGCTGGTATATAGTTTTAGGAAAGCAAAATCATCAGTCTCTTTATTTATTGCTTCTCTAATTCCAAGGCCTGCACTGTAAATACTAGACAAACCTATTATAAATACAAGTATAAGAATTAAAGTAAATCTCTTGCTCCTTAAATGGTCAGAGATTTCCTTTCTATATAAGGGACCTAATCCATCAAACCTAATTGCTAGCATCTAATACCTCCTTTTTCTCAAAATATTTCTTATAGATATCATCAAGATCTCTTTCCAGTAGTTTTAGGTGTAGGAGGCTATAATTATTTTCATACAATATCTTAACCATTTTTTTTCTTATGTCTGCTTTCGACTTAATAATAATCTTATTGTTTTCATTATGGACCTCTTCAACTTCAGCAATATTTTTAATTAGATCAAAAAGCTTTTCATCTGCATTATCAGACTTAATTTCTAGATTAAAATACTCATTTCCAAATACTTGTTCACTAAGTGAATCGATAGGTCCAGAGGCAAGAAGTTTGCCTTTTACAAAAATACCTACTCTATCACATATTTTTTGTATTTGATGTAGAAGATGAGAAGAAATCAAAACTGTCCTTTTATCTTTTCTGGATAGCTCATATATTAGATTTAGCATGTATTCAATTCCCTCAGGGTCTAACCCTAGCGTAGGTTCATCTAATATTACTACCTTTGGGTCTCTAATGAGAATATCTGCAATGCCTAGTCTTTGACGCATACCCTTAGAATAAGTGCCTACTTTCTTATCTCCTGCATTTGATAGGCCTACTCTTTCTAATATTGAGTCAATTTTATTACTTAAATTCTTTATATCTACCTTATTTAACTCTGCAATAAACCGTATGTTTTCTTTTCCAGTCAAATCTTCATAAAAACCCATATTATCAGGTAGATAACCTACTATTTTCTTAACCTTTATTGGGTCAGTAGTTGAATTGTACCCATCTATTAAAACCCTACCACTAGTAGGCTCGGATAAACCTAGCATCATTAAAATCGTAGTTGTTTTGCCAGCTCCATTTGGGCCCAACAGTCCATATATTTCTCCTTCTTTAATTTTAAGATTTAAGCTGTCTACTGCAGTCAAGTCACCATATTTTTTAGTTAAATTTTCAGTCTCAATAATGTACTTAACAGTCATGGCTATCGTCTCCCGTACTTTTTGAATATATAGTAAAGGCCTACGACTAACCCAACTATTATTAAGATTCCTATGATACCCCAAGTAGTTGAGGTTTTTACTGTAATTCGAAATTCTTGGGTACTACTGTCTTCAGGAGTCCGTGCTGTTAATCTAACTACATAGTCACCAACTAAGGCCTTACTGTCTGACTTTATCTTTGCAATTACTTCCTTAGTTTCGCCAGCTTTTAATACATCGATTTCCTTAGGTTCAAATGTAACCTCCCAATTATTAGGTTCCCAGGAGCTAAGAGTGACATTTTCTAAATCTGTACTACCAGTATTGCTTATAGCAAGTTTTATTCCTTTTTCCTTACCAGCATAAACAGTATCACTTAGCTTTCCTGTAGGAGTACTTAACTCTATATCATAAGTGCCTTTGATAATTACTTTTAAATCTAATTTTAAAGTTTCTTCTGCAGACTTTGCTACTATAGGTACAGTATATTCTCCTGCGGTTACTTGATCAGGTGGATCAATATTTATATCAATTCCTTGATTTCTATTAGGGTCTACACTAATACTTGCTATTTTTTCACTTGAAGATGCTGGAGAAAATGTAGCCTGCCATCCTCTTGGTAGATTTGCTTCCAAACTATAAGACTGAGTAGTACTACTATTGTTCGTTAGATTCACTCTATACTTAAAATTGGTTGAAGGTGTTCCTTCTAAATCAGGATACTCAGCTGTAAGTTTACTGTCTTGCTTTGTAAGCTCCTTAAGGCTTATATCAAGTGTCAAGCTGTCAGATATACTTGCTCCTTTAGCTTGTACGATTATTTTATAATTCCCTTCTTTAGCATCCGAAGGTATGGAAACACCTAGTGATACATTTACAGATGAATCATTGTCAACAATGACCTTATTAACAGTTCGTCCATTTCCTTGTAAATTCCACTCCCATTTATCAGGTATAGAACTGATTTTTAATTCTACTTCTTGTGTGTCTGAAGTATTATTTTCAATTTTTAAAGGGAAGTCAATTGTTTCTCCTGCTTTTCCTTCAATACCAGGATAGGATGTACTAATGACTAAACCCCTATCTGCTAACACTGAAGCTGACGAAAAGCTTAATAATATGATTGTAATAAGAATTAAAGAAAAGTTTTTAAAAACCCACTTACATTTAAGTAAGCTCATAAAAAATTCCCCCTTATTCTTTTTTTATTTTCATATATTTAGACGATTTAGTATTAGGAAGTGCTACATTTTAAAACAAAAAATTTTAATTTGCTAATTTTTTAATCATTATTGCTAATACTAATAAGTGTTTAACAAAAAACTAGAAATTTATATATTTATCTCGTCACCTCGTCTTGATTGAGTAAGTTTATTTCAAGAGTATAAATAAAATACCATATTTGTATCTGATAAAAAAGTTTTAAAAAGATATATTAACTAACTTTGATTACGGAGGATATGTATGAAAGAAGGCAAAAGAGGTGTTCTCCTAATAATAGGGGGAGCAGAGGATAAGGAAGATAAAATGGAGATACTTAAGAAATTCGTTAGACTTATGGAACACGATGATTCATCGCTTTTAGTATTGACTACAGCTACAAAAGAGCCAGATATAGTTGGAGACAATTATCGAAGAGTATTCGAAAAGCTAGGCATGACTAATATAGATATATTGAATATAGATAGCAGAGAAGATGCTAATGATGAAGATTATGTCGAGAAAATAAGAAGTTCGGAGGGAATTTTTTTCACAGGTGGAGACCAATTAAGAATTACCAGCATAATTGGTGGAACAAAAGCATGTGAGGCACTATTTGAATGTTATCAAAATGGTGGAATCATAGCAGGAACAAGTGCCGGGGCTTCTGCTATGAGTAGTGTTATGATAATTGAGGGAGATGGCAATGAGCCAGCACGAAAGTGTACTCTAAAAGTTGCTCCTGGTCTAAACCTACTAAGCAATTCCATAATAGACCAGCATTTTGCTCAGAGAGGTAGAATTGGTCGATTACTTTGTGGTGTGGCAGAGAACCCAGATATTTTAGGTATTGGGATAGATGAAGATACCTCAATAATTGTATATCCCGATGATACCTTTGAAGTATATGGAACAAATGCAGTAACTATAGTTGATGGCAGGTCTATAGAGGAGTCAAATGTATCTGAATCAAAACCAGATGAAATACTGGCAATTACAAATATAAGATTACATGTGCTGCCAGATGGCTATAGCTATGATTTGAAAAATAGAGAAGTTTTTAGATAGGCTAATCTTATGTTCATCAAGTTAAAGTTAGGAGGCAGAGCAATTGAAAATCATAAGCATAAAAACATTTAATGGAAGAAACATATATAGTCACAAGCCTGTAATTCACATGTTACTAGATCTTGAGGAGTTAAGCGGTAAAACTACATTAGATTTTATTGACTTTAATAATAGACTGTTAAGTCTTTTTCCTAATTTAATAGAACATCATTGTGGAATAGGAAAATTTGGCGGATTTGTTGAAAGGATTAAAGAAGGAACATATTTTGGTCATGTTGTTGAGCACTTAATATTAGAACTCCAAGTCATAGCAGGATATGAGGTGTTTTTCGGTAAGACAAGGGTTAAAGAAGCTCCTTATATATATAATATAGTAGCTGAATATGAAAATGAACAGGTAGCTATTGAATGTTCTAAACAAGCGGTTAATATTGTTGAGAGTATCATAAATGATGAGAATGTTGAACTGGATAAAATAATTGATCATATAAATAGAATTAAAGACCGATTTGAGCTAGGTCCAAGCTCAAAAGCTATTTTTTTAGAAGCTAGAAAAAGAGGAATACCAGTAAGAAGATTAGGAAATGATAGCATTTTAGAACTTGGATACGGAAAATATTCAAGGCTAGTTCAAGCTGCTCTAACTGACTCTACAAGTGGAATATCTATAGATATTGCATGTAATAAACAGATAACTAAACAGCTTCTCATGGAAAATAATATTCCAATACCTCATGGAGATGTGGCTAATACAGTAGATGAAGCACTAGATATAGCTAGGTTTATTGGATATCCAGTTGTATTAAAGCCTCTAGATGGGAATCAGGGTAAAGGTGTTGTTCTGAATATCAATTCACCAGAAGAGCTAGAAGATAACTATCATATATCTGCAAAACATAGTAGAAGTGTACTAGTAGAAAGATATATAAAGGGCAGAGACTATAGAGTATTAGTAGTTAATGATAAGGTATGTGCGGTTGCAGAAAGGAGAGCCCCAGAGGTTGTTGGAGATGGGATACATACTATTAGAGAACTAGTTGATATAGAAAATAAAAGTGATTTAAGAGGTTATGGTCATGAGAAGCCTCAAACTAAAATAAAGCTTGACAATGTAGCTTTAAATTATTTGGGAAAAAATAATCTAACAGAGTTTTCAATTCCTCAAGCAGGGCAAGTAGTCAGGCTAAGGGAAAATGGAAATATAAGCACAGGTGGAAGTGCCATAGAATGTACTAAGCTTATACATCCCGATAATGCAAAGCTTGCTGTAGCTGCTGCAAAAGTGATTGGACTAGATATTGCAGGAATTGACATGGCCACTGAAGACATATCAAAGCCTATCACCCAGTGTGGCGGTGCGATAATAGAAGTTAATGCTGTTCCAGGACTACGTATGCACTTATATCCAACAATAGGTAATAGTATAAATGTTGCTTCTGATATATTAGATTTTTTTTATCCGAAGGGAACTCCTTATTCTGTACCTATTGTTGCTATCACAGGAACTAATGGCAAGACTACAACTACAAGATTAATTAGTCATTCTCTTTCACTATCTGGAAACAAAGTTGGAATGACAACTTCAAGTGGAATTTATATCAATAATAAATGTATATTAGAAGGAGATAATACAGGACCATTAAGCACAAGAAATATTTTAAGCTCTAAAGAGATAGATGTTGCAGTACTTGAGGTAGCAAGAGGAGGGATAGTTAGAAAAGGATTAGGTTATGATTTAGCGGATGTTGGACTCGTTACTAATATTGGGGATGATCATATTGGACTTGATGGCATAGAAAGTATTGAGGATTTGGCCTTTGCAAAGTCTCTGGTTCTAGAAGCAGTAAAGTCTGATGGATATTCTATAATAAATGCTGATGATAAAATGGCTGAGTATTTAATTGATAGGGCAAGTGGTAATATAATTCTATTTTCTAAAACACATGAGAATGCAATTCTTGTTAAACATATAAATGAAGGCAAGATAGGACTATTTATAGAAAATGGCAATATATATATATTTGATAACTTTGAAAAAACGAAGCTTATTGATTTAAATAGTATTCCAATAACATTCAATGGTATACTAGAGTGTAATATTGAGAATGTGTTAGCAGCTTCAAGTGTACTATATGGTTTAGGTGAGTCTCTCTCTGCTATTAGAAAAGGATTGAATACATTTAAGTCTGATTTAAGTATGAATCCAGGTAGATTTAATATTTTTGACTTAGAAAATATAAAAGTAATGATAGACTATGGGCATAATATTGGAGGATATGAAGAGGTTGGTAAGTTTATAAGTAAACTAAGTGTTCTAAGAGCGGTGGGCGTCATAGGAGTACCTGGTGATAGGACTGATGAACAGATTTATAATATTGGAGTAAAGTGTGCTGAAATTTTTTCAAAGGTATATATAAAGGAAGATAGTGATTTGAGAGGAAGAGCACCAGGAGAAGTAGCCAATATACTGTATAATGGACTAGTAAGTGCCAACTATAACCCTGATAACATTAAGATTATTTTATCAGAGGTAGATGCACTAAGAACTGCAATTTCTGAAGCAAAGAATGGAGATTTCATAACATTTTTCTATGAGGAACTTGATCCTGCTATAGATTTAGTCAATGAGCTACAAAAAGAGCAAATAAATAAAAGTAGCATGGCTCTTATTTCATGAGTTAGCTATCCTTTGATAAATAAGATATTTCAACTTCGTTTCAAAATAGCATTCAAAAAACTATAGTTTTTCAGTGGTCTTGGGCAGTTTTTTTGATTTATGAAATCAAAAAAACTGCTTCTATTATTATACAAACTTAAGAATTTCGGATATTGAAATCCTATTAGATATGACTTGATATTATTTCAACAATTTTATCTGCATTAATTCTTATGTAAATTAAGTTTTGATTTAAATCTCAGAAAAATCAAGAGAATACCTGCTCCTAATAATTTCAATCATATGATCATAATGTACTTGATTCCCCTAGATTTTTAGAACATACAATCACTTTTTAAAAGACTCCATATGTTCACTAATAGTAAGTCTTAATTGAACAACGCCAATCTTAAGAATAGAAAATGAAGCATATCTATGTTTTTTTTAGAGATAAGTTAAGCAGCTCAGGTTTAGTTTTGATTATTTCATGTCGTTTATGCCTTTTAAATGACCGTTTATGCCAAAGAGGTTGTTTAAGAAATTTAGACATGATATTTTTGGGTTACAGCAAGTTGAATTAGATCAATATGTATAGTAGCAAAGTAGAGAATAATTTATTCAATATTTTAAATGAAGATATTGATAAAATTCTCAATAAGAATGTAAAGTGTATAACAACTATGGGCTACACTTGTCCAATTAGTTTTTTATGTGTTTTTAAAGTTGAGCTAGCCTACTAATTCACTTTACGTGTTCATACGAAAATCTAGATAGATTATTCTCAATTAATATTTAAGAAGAATGCATAGTATGCAATAATAGAGAACTATAAAATATTTGCATACTGTATATCACAAACAAACAATGCTGAACAAATAATTTCATAGATGAAACAGAGTTAAATATATGAAATATAGTAATAAATGCATACGATTTATTTATATAACGAAATAAACAAGGGGGAGCAAAATGATCAAAAACAACTATACCTTTGGAAAGCAAGTTGGCAGTTGGCATGCAGACAGAGCCCAGACAGTTACTTTTGTAGTAACAGATGACTGTAACTTAAGATGTAAGTACTGTTACATAACTCATAAGAAGTCTGACAACATCATGAGCTTTGATACAGCTAAAGATTTTATAGATCTTTTACTTACAACTGATGATATGAGATACTCAGAAGCTGTTATATTAGAATTCATAGGTGGAGAACCATTGATAGAAGCTAAGCTTATAGATAGAATAGCGGATTATTTTAAGATGAGGGCATTTGAACTAGATCACGATTGGTACTGGAACTATAGAATAAGTATATGTACCAATATTTGTACATGGAGAAAACGGACAAACCCTAAAAAATAGAGAAGAATACACATCCTACGATATACTCCATATAATTCCCATAAGATATTATGATCAGGCAAAAAAACAAGGATTCAAGAGAATATTACCAGTATATGCTATAGAAGATGTTTGGAAAGAAAAGATATTTATAGACAATGTAATACTGAACGTAAAAGCAAATGAAATAAAAGAGTTAGGCAAAGCAGTAGATGAGTTAATAGAGTTTTCAAACAGAATCAATATAAATATAACGGAACTAGACAGGCATTTTAACGAAGAAGAATACAGACAACAAATGGAGAAGATAAGGGACAAAGTAATAAGGATATGGAAAGAAGAAGGGATATTGAAAGAGATAAATCTATTAACAGATATGTTACTTTTAGACAAACACGATAACTGTCAAGCTGGAGTAAACACATTCGTTTTATCACCAGCAGGGAAAATATATACTTGCTGTGCAGAGTATTCAAGTAATGAAGATGGCTTTATTGGAGATATTAAAGAAGGCATAATAAAGGAATACGGTGCACGCTTACATAAAATTGAAAACAGCAATCTATGCAGAAACTGTGATGCTTACCAATGCAAGAACTGTGTTTATATCAACAGAAAGAATACAAAAGAGTACAATGTATCACCATCATTCCAATGTAGGAAAAGCCATATAGAAAGAGCAGTTGCCTTAGATTTGAAAGATAAATTAAAGGACTGTGAAGTAATATCTAGTAAAAACGGATTAGATATAAAAGAGAAATATTTTTTAGACCCAATAGTAGAGTTTCTCAAGAGCAATAATGAGTTTAAAGGGTATTATAAGTACAAACGATAAAAAGCTAGGGAATAGAGAATAAAGAGAAACTAAAGAAAAGTATGGGATGAGATATCAAATTAGGTGATGGGTCTGAAGGGACTTTTCACAAATAAAAATATAATACAAATGGAAGGAGGGAAATAAAATGAGTTATGTTAGTAAAATTAAGAAGGATATAGTCAATAACCCTATTGAAACCATGGCTATATGTAGAGACTCTTGTCAAAGGGCTTGCGCTAAGAGGTGCAATGCTGTATGCATGGACACTTGCAACAATGGGTGTGATAACAGGTGCACAGATACATGCGCCAGCAGATGTGGCTATACTTGCTCCACAAGTTGTGCTGAGCAATGTGTCATTGAAGTAGGGATGTGGGCAAATATCAATCTTCAATAATTTCTGAATGTAGTATACCCAGCACAGGTTGGGTATACTATACATTTATTATATAGCGAAATAAAAGAAGATAAAGACTAATTTAAAGCAGGTGATTACATGAGGGAGCAGAAGAACAGGGTAATTATACTATCAGTAATACTAATAGCTATAATTGTAACTGGTATTTTACTTACTAAGAACAATGAAGGCAAAGAGTCAAGTATCAAGTCTAACGAGGAACTAAAAACTGAAATAAATGAAAATCCAGATGTAACAACTGACGCATTTTACTATGTTGAGGATTTTCTTGGAGAAGAGGAGTACAGACAGGGATTTAATAGACTTTTCAGATACCATGACCAAGTTGTAAAGTTTGCTGGCGATGACAAGGTCTATCTAGAAGAATTAAAAAGCAAAGAGAATATCTATGAACTTCCATACGAAGATATGGAGTTAAGTGAATGGTATATTTGTCAGAATACTTTTTGGCATATAAGATACGATAAAGAAAGTAACGCAGTAATAGTCAGTTCTTTTGATAGTGAGGGAAATGAAAAAGACAGAATAACATTAAAAGACTTTAAAGGGTATATTGATGACTATGGTGTATATGTTAAAAGTATGAAGATTACAAATGATTATATATATATTTTAACTTATGATGATGAACCCATATTTCAGATTTTTGACAAAAAAGGAGAACTAAAGAATTCATATAGAGATATAGTTAGTTATGATGCAGATAATAATGGACGTTTAATATATTCAAATACAACTGGATTTTACATGATTGATTCAGAAACAGGTGATGAACTATTTGCAAATTCTAATTATAATGTAAACCCTATCAGATTTTCAGAAGATGGAAATTACATATATGGATTTGGCTCTGTAGTACCAGATCCTAGAATGATTAATGCATTTGATGCTAATAATGGTGAGTTTATAAGAGAAATATTTGATTTTAGAAAATATGCAACATATCTTCTAGATGATTATATTGTACATGATTTTATAGTTGGAAAAGATGAAGAGATCTATTTGTCACTAATACCTAAAGATTTTGAAATGCAAGATTTAGCTTCAAGCTTTTCTTATTATTTATATACAAAGAGAGAAGGAGAGCGACCAAAAAGAGAAACAACTGTCATCCTAACAGCTCCTTACAGGTATGATTTTCTGGAAGAAGCTATAAAACTCTATGAGTTTAAATATCCCGAAGAGCATATAGAATACAACTATGCCTATAATACCTATGAAGCATTTCTTGAAAATACGAAAGAATATGGAGCTAAATTGGCTCTTGATATCATTTCAGGAGATGTAGGAGATATAGTTCAAACAGGAGGAGCAGGTATTGAATATCAAGATCTTTTAAGAACCGATGCCTTTATGGATTTAACAGATTTAATTGTAAAAGATAAGAATTATCAATATCTGAATAAGAGTGTTTTAAATGGAATCAAAATAAATAATTCTATACAAGCTCTACCTATTACTTACATATTTTATCAATATGAGTTAAACGAAGAGCTAGAAAAAGAGCTAGGACTTAATATAGATTTTAATAATATTTCTTGGTCAGAAATATTAGATCTTGTAAAGGTAATAGAAGAGAAAGCACCAGATAGACATTTATTTACTCATCCAATAGAAGAAAAAACTCCATGGGATATTTTAGGGTATTATTTAATCATAGTGAATATGCCAGATTTAGTTAATCTGGAAACAAAGGAAATTGATTTAAATCAGCAATGGTTTAAAGACCTCTTGATAAAATTTAAAGAATACTCTAAAAGTAAGAATTTTTTACTTATAGTGGAACCTGATCTTGTAGATAGATTACAGGGCTCATTACTAACTAGAGTAGATATTGGATATCGATTTTATTCAGACGTACTAGCAAACTTCGTTAGGTATAACGAAAAATATAAGAGTAGAATGATACCAAGTTTTACAGGCGAGAAGAACGAAAATAGGATCGGACATAGTAAGAGAATGTTTTCAATCAATAACCGTTCAGAGAGAAAAGAAAATGCCTGGAAGTTTTTAAGTTTTCTACTTACAGAAGATATTCAGTTTCTTGTTTCAGAAGAGAGGTCAGGGACACCGATTAGCCAAAAAGGAGTGGAAAGAATGATAGAATATGATGCTTGGATGCACGATCGTTCAGGAGATGAAGATAATGTAGACAAGTTCAATAAATCAACAATAGAGAATTCTCAAAAGATTAATTATCTGTATGATATGGGTTATATAAGACAAGACCTTATAGATGCTATCAAATTATATATGGATGATGAAATGACTCTTGATGAAGCACTTAAAAAGGCAGAGGAGAGTATAATGATTAGGTTAAATGAGTAAGGAGAAAATAGCTATTAATTTAAAGAGAAAATGTTAACTGACTATATTCAATAAAAAGAAAGGAAGGAAGGATAAAATGACGACTAAAGAAGTATGGCAATTAAATGACGAGGAATTTAAAGAAATAGAAGACTTGTTTGAAAAGAAAATAGCACTTGAAAACCTTAGTAAAATAATTGATGCAGATAACCAGAAGCTTTATGACAAGCTAATAAAAGACTATGGGAAGACAGTTCATGAGTTTAATTCTTGGTGGGACAAAATGGCAAAGAAGTATAGTTGGGAAGGTAAGAATTGGTGGTTAGATTTTGAAACAAAGAAGATAATGACTAATCAATAAGGAGGAAGGGATGATGTCTTATAAGAACAAAGTGTTTAAAAACGCTTTAGAAAATTCAATGTCAACTCTGAGTTGTATTGCCTGTGCAGCAACTTGTTCTATAAATTGTGCAGTTGGTTGTGGTTTCACATGTGGTCACGAATGTAGTGGGACTTGTTCTTCAGATTGTGCAGATGGATGTAGAAATGGAGTTGGCATAAATGCAATGAATAATTTCAAATAATTCCTGAACAGTGCTTGCCTAATTTGTGTTAACAGGTTAGGCAAGCTTATGTCCGCTTGTAGTTAGTCAAATAAACCTGGGAAGTGATTTGAAAATGCATACAAGTAAAACTGACAAAGAAAAATTAAATTGGTTTTTTAAAAGATACATTTATACAGGAAAGAAATATTTAGTTTTAATTATAGGGCTAATATTTGTGGGCTCCTTAGTGGCAAATATAAGCCCATATTTATATGGTAAAATGCTAGACAGCATTACATTAGGAGATATGGATTTGTTGATTAAACTTATTATAGCTTACTTTTTTATTACATTGTTTACAAATTTATTGAGTATGGTTGAGAGTTATGTAGGGCAAGTAGCTAATTTCAAGTTATCCAAAAATGCACAAATAGAATTATTTGACAAGATGATAAGATTGAGGACCTGTGAATATAGTAAATATGAGGTTGGAGAGTTAATATCTCGCTTAAACGGAGATACTGATAGCATAGTTTCATTTGGAATCAATCTAATCACAAGCATCCTCCATATAGTAGTTAATATAATAGTCTCTGTGTATTTTGTGATGACTATCTCCATTCGTCTATCCTCTGTGGCAATATTTTATATGCCTACAACTTTTTTAGTCACATATTTTGCTCGGAAATATTTCAAAGAACTAGCTGAAAAGAGGAAAAAATTTGGGGATAAATATTTTAGTTTTCAAAATGAAGTTTTTTCAAATAATACAGGAATTAAAAGTTTTCAGTTAGAAAATAAAATGAATGATAAGTATAAAGACTTTATTAATAAAGAATTTAGCCTCTTGAAAAACTCCATATACTTAGGAAACAACATGCAATTAATCAATAGTTTAGTCACTGTGATTTCATCCTTATATATAATATATTTATCAGCTGTATTGATAAATGATGGAATGCTGACAGTAGGATTGATGGTATCTTTTAACACCTATATAAATAAACTGTTTTCATCTATATCACAAGTATTTAGTATAAATATCAGCTTACAGGAGATTATTGTATCTCTAAATAGGATTTTAAAAGTAATGGGTGAAGATTCTGAAATAGATAGTAAAACAAACTTTGAAAAGCCAGATAGTTTTACTTTGGAGTGTACAGATATTACATTTTCATATGAAGAAGAAAATGAAAATGTTCTAAACAACATGGATATTTCCATTGATAAAATTGGCTTATATAGTATTGTAGGCTCAAATGGATGTGGTAAGAGTACATTTGCAAAACTATTGGTAAAACTATATGACGTAAAAAAGGGGAACATTTGCATAAATGGTGTAGATTTTTCTCATCTTTCATATGACTTTATTAGAAGATATATAACTTATGTCCAAAAAGAGGAGTTTTTCTTTAATGATACAATCATAAATAATGTAAGATTGGCAGATGAATCCTTAAAAGAAGAAGATATAGAGGATATGTGCAAGAGAGTTGGGCTAGATGACTTTATAAAAACCTTGCCAGATGGATATAGCACAACTATAGGCGAAGGTGGTTCTGCACTGTCAAGCGGGCAAAAACAAAAGCTTAGTATAGTTAGAGCATTGCTTAGAGGAACGCCAATATATATCTTTGATGAAATCACAGCAAATCTTGATGGTAAAGCTGAAAAAGATGTTATGAAAATAATGAAGGAATACAGCAAAAAATCTATAATTATATTTATAAGTCACAAGATATCTTCTATCATAGACAGCGATAAAATATTTGTTTTTGCAGATGGTAAAGTTTCAGATAGTGGAAGTCATGAGTATTTGCTTAAGAATAGTCATATATATAAAGAGCTATTTGAAAATAAGGAGACAAGTATGAATTTGAGGGGAGTTGAACCGATTGGAGAATAAAAGGAGCTACGGATGGTATTTTATTATTCCTGGGCTAATAGGAGTTTTAGTATTTTATGTAGTACCATTTTTCCTAAGCTTATATTATACCTTTACCAAGGGAATAACCGAAGTTCATTTTGTTGGACTTGAAAATTTCAGTGAGCTTTTTAAAAACCCTGCTTTTATACTGGCGACAAAAAATACCCTAAAATTTATTTTTATAGGGGTTCCTATTTTGACTATGCTTTCTCTTTTTTTAAGCCTTATGATGGCAGGGAAACTGTATAGGTTTCCTAGGTGGGCTATGCTATCTCCAATGATAGTTCCCGTTGCCTCAGCTCTTATGGGCTGGGAAGCTATATTTGGAAATAATGGTATGGTAAATAAAATATTAGATTTCTTTAATAGACAGCCAATTTCTTTTTTTGGTGAGGATAATGCCATGAAAATTCTAATACTGATTTTTATAATCAAAAATACTGGATATATGATGGTTATCTTCACAGGTGCAATCTCGTCTTTAGGTAAAGAGTACAAAGAAGCATTTCAGATGGACTCTAGTTCCAGTTTACAATATGCTTTTAGAATAGTAGTTCCATTAATAGCTCCGATCATATTTTTTGTTGTTATATTGAGCATAGTTAATTCGTTTCTGATGTTTCGAGAGGTTTATGCACTATACGGAAATTCACCACCAAATACAGTATATTTACTACAGTACTTTATGAATAACAACTTTTATAAGCTAAATTATCAGAGATTAAGTACAGCTGCTTTTATAGTTGTTATGGGAATATCAATACTCATAATAGCTTTTTTAAGATTTCAAGAGAAGCATTTGGATCATTAGGAGGTATAGTATGGCTAGGAAAATATTTAAAAATGCATTCATTTATATCTTTTCTTTAATATGTATACTTCCAATGATGATTATGATATTTTACTCCTTTAAAGGTATAGATGGGCGCTTTTCGCTTGTACAATATGGACTAGCACTATTTCAGACAGAAGATTTCTTTAGAGGTTTTTGGAACTCCATAATATATACATTTGTGATTATTGGTATCAATATACCATTATCGCTTTTAAGTGCCTATGGATTTAGCAGGTTTAACTTTAAGGGAAAAGGTGTTTTGTATTGGCTTTATATTGTACTTATGCTTATGCCTTTTCAAGCAACGATGGTAGCTCAACATCTTACCTTAAAAACACTGAATATAATAGATAGACCTATGGCAGTGATATTACCTAATATATTTTCCACATTTGGAACCATACTTATGGCACAGTATATGAGAGGGATAAATAAGGAAATACTTGATGCAGGAAGAATAGATGGGTTTGGTGAGTTTAGGCTCTTTTTGCAGATAACTGCACCCATTTGTAAATCAATCATTTTTGCCCTTACTGTTCTGATATTTATAAACTACTGGTCTATGGTAGAACAACCACTAGTATTTATTGAAGATGCTGTTGATATGCCATTATCTGTTATATTAAATGCCAGTAAAAGATTTAGAAACATTGCATTTGCTTGCGGCGCTTTATTTAGCATATTGCCCATTCTTTTATATCAGTTTTCCTATGATGATTTAGTTTATGGAATAAATCTTACAGGTGGCGTTAGCATAGAAGGTGTAGAAAAAAAAGCAAAGGCACGAACAAACAGGCAAACTATCTCTAAGATTATAGTTGTTTTCATGATTAGCATGGGTATATGTACATTATTTACTCAAAAGATTAGCTATGTCATGACACCTAAAGTAGAGATAGTGCATATAAGGAGCGGAGACTTAAAATCTATTCCAAGTGATCCCACAAGTGAATCATTAGGATTTTATACATATATTGTGCCCACCTCCTGTATTCATACGAACGGTCAAGATCAGGTCATTTATACTATTATGACAGAGAAGTCACGACGTCAAAGAGATGAAGCCGTGAAAATGGTCGTTAAAGTAATTGAAACTAATGGAATGGAGACAGCAATTCAAGGTGGATTTTCTCAAGATACTAAAATTATTGCAAGATCCACAAAGCCCATTACAGATGGAATGATTGTAAGGGTATTGAATAATGGGGGTGCTGATTATGGGGATTAAGCAGAGAATTGCACTGATAGCAGGGCTTATACTCATACTATCTGCTATGTTTTTCTTCCAGAAAAGTATAATAGATGAGTTTTCTTTTAATCCAGAACGAGTTGAGTTATATTTCAATAAAGAAAGTGAGATTTTATCAGCTATTCTAGCTGAAGAAGAGTATATTAATGAGAGATATACTATAGCATATGAGGAAATGGAAAACAACTCAGATAATAGTGCTTTTATTATCTCCATACTAAAGGATTCAAATGATGAAGATGAGTTTTTTAAAGATAAGTTTTTAGATTATTTAAAACTCAAGATTCCTTATATATCTGAGGAAACACTAAGCATTACTGATTATTCCAGTAACAATAGGATTCTAGCAGAGTGGCATAAGGGGACTAAGCTATTTATAGCTTCTTTGTTATTTATACTAATAGTGATAATCTTCATAAGAAGAGTAAAAAACATAAAAAACCACGTAAAGGAAGAGCTCAAAATACATTACATAAAAGAGATGATAAAATTAAGAATAAGTGAAATCCTTGAAGAAGCTATTAAGCTGGTAGTACTGATGTTTGGAGGAATATTCCTGTTGCAATGGATTATAAAATTTCAGTTCAATATCCCTGGAAAATACTTACCAGCCTATGATATTTTTGACTTTGAGTTCTATCAAAACTTGAGCAATACTACAAAGTTGGCTTTAAGTAGTTATGGGTATCTTTTTGATAGTACTTTAAATAAAGTTAGATTGCTTAGCCTCGGATTTTTTATACTAGGAATAATTACACTTTTAATTATTATAAGAACTTTCAATAATAAGCTACTGAGAGGAAGGGATTGATGTGGGAAAAGTAGTGTTTAAAAACATAAAAAAAGTATATTCAGGAAATGTTCTTGCAGTAAAAGACTTTAATCTTGAGATAGAAGATAAGGAATTTGTAGTATTAGTTGGCCCTTCAGGTTGTGGGAAATCCACAGTGCTAAGAATGGTTGCAGGTCTTGAACCTATTACTTACGGGGAATTATTTATAGATGAAAAAAAGGTTAATGAAGTTGCACCAAAGGATAGAGATATAGCTATGGTATTTCAAAACTATGCCCTCTACCCTCATATGACAGTTTATGAAAATATGGCTATAGGATTAAAACTTAGGAAAGTACCTAAGAAAGAAATTGATTTAAAGATTAGAACTGTAGCAAAACTAATTAATATTGAAGAATTACTAAACAGAAAACCAAAGGCATTATCAGGAGGTCAGCAGCAAAGAGTAGCTTTAGGAAGAGCTATAGTAAGAAATCCAAATGTATTTTTAATGGACGAACCATTATCAAATCTAGATGCTAAGTTAAGGGTTCAGATGAGAACAGAGATAATTAAGCTACATAAGGAGCTAGCCACCACATTCATATATGTAACTCATGACCAAACAGAAGCCATGACTATGGGAACTAGAATTGTAGTTATGAAGGACGGACTAATACAGCAAGCTGCAAGCCCTATGGAAATTTACAATAATCCTGTAAATACTTTTGTTGCAGGTTTTATTGGGACACCTCAAATGAATTTTATAGATGTTAAAATTTCAGTAGAAGGTGAAGATGCTTATATAAAATTTGGAGGAGAAAAGCTGAAAATTAAGAACTCAAAGCTATTATTAGATAAAAATGAGTCGCAAGGTGAGATGATTTTAGGCGTTAGACCTGAACATATCCAGATTGAGCCAGTTAATGACTATATAGATCTAATAGGTACAATAGATATTGTTGAACATATGGGTGCTGAAACTTATATTCATGTGCAAGTCGGTAGTGAGAAGCTAACTGTAAGAGTACCTTATGAAGTTAATAAAAAAGCAGGAGATAAAATTAAAATTTTTATAGATGAAAGCAAAATCTATCTATTTAATAAGACTAACCAAAAGTTAATAGGAAAGTTGTAAAAAATCATGGAGCTAGGTAAGCTAAGTGATAATTAAAATTAATATACCATCCTCATGCTTCCTCCAATTGGTTTACATAATACGAAAAAAGGTTAATCCCCCCAGCGAGATCAACCTTTTTTTCTTTTCTCAGTATATTATAGCTTAAAAATACCAGATGTGCAAGAAATACTTAGAAATAAAAAGAAATACTTAAGTTAAGTGATATAATAATTTTCTCGTATAATGAAGCCTTAAATTTGTAAATTATAAGGGCTTTATTTTTAACTACATATTGTATAAAATTAGTTTACTGTCATTTCACCGCATATAAAAGAAATGCTTATTTATATTACGATTACTATAGGAGGTGTAGCCTATGCAGGCCCAGAAACATCCAGCATACGATGAGGAAAATAGGTTTTTAAAGGATATCTGTAAGTGTATGAATGCAGAAATAGATTATCTAGAAAAAGAAACGAAAAGAATGGATGACGAATTATCAAGACTTAAAAGGTCAGTAGGAGGTAGTTATAGTGATGATGTTATTGTAAAGACTACAGTTCATGAAGCAAATAAAAAGAAGCTTAATCAACTCAAGAAAGCCGAAGAGAAGCCTTATTTTGGAAGAATAGATTTCAAGGATATAGATAAGTCCGAATATGAGACCTTCTACATTGGCAAAACAAGCTTATCTAGAAGAGACGATGATAAGATGCTTATACTTGACTGGAGAGCTCCTATGGCAAGCTTATATTATAGCGGTGAAATAGGAGAAGTAATGTATAAGGCTCCTAGTGGGCTCATAATAGGAGACTTAGAGATTAAGAGACAATACGAGATTTATAATAAAGAATTAATCAATATATTTGACAAAGGGCTTACTCCAATGGATGAGTACCTACAATCTGCACTATGGGAAAAGAAAGATAACAGATTAAGGGATATAGTCAATACAATACAGAGTGAGCAAAATGATATAATCAGAGCAGACAAAGGAAAGGTCCTAATTGTACAAGGAGTAGCAGGTAGCGGAAAAACTACAATTGTACTTCACAGAATAGCATATCTTATGTATACCTATCAGGAGGTATTTGATACTGATAAGCTCCTTATCATAGTACCTAATAATCTCTTCTTAAACTATATTTCTGATGTGTTACCGGATTTAGGTGTTGAAGAAATAAAACAGTCAACATTTGAAGACCTTGCAATGACATTATTGAATAAAGAATATAGATTAGTAGAAGCTGAAAAGAAGTTTTTTCAACTGCTAGACTATAAAAACCTATCACAAGAGTCCAGAAGTCTATTGAAGTTTAGCTCTTATTTTAAAGGCTCAATGATATTCAAAAATATTATAGATAAGTATGTCGTTAAACTATCTTCAAGCTTTGTTCCTAAAACTGACCTTAAAATAAAAGACTTTGTGGTTTATTCCTACGAAGAAGTTATTAAAATGTATGAGGAAGACTATAGATATTTACCTATTGTTCCACGGTCAAGGAGAATTAGAAAATATATAGAAGCCAATATAGCAGATAGAGTTAAGGAAATTCAATCTAAAATCACTAAGAGATATGACAATAAAGTAAAGCTTTTAAAAGCATCTGCAGAAGACATAGAATCCATAAGAGAAGAACTCATTAAGGTTTATGATGAAAGAGATAGGCTAAATGAAGAGTTGGAAAATTCAATGCATAAATCTATAAGAGAATACTTTAACCAATGGCAAAGCATAGATGTAGATATGTTGTATAAAACATTACTAACTGATTTTAACAATCTAAGGAAATATATTGATAAAGAAATAGACCAGGAAAAAATTGAATTTATTAGTTCTTATTCCAAGTCTATTTTTAATAATGGAATGGTAGAAAGAGAAGATTTAGCGGCACTCTTATATTTTCATCTAAAACTTGAAGGATTGTCCTTAAAGGGTAAATACAATCATATAGTAGTAGATGAGGCTCAAGACTATAGTGAACTTCAAATGTATATATTAAGGCAGCTTAGTAGCAATGATTCCTTTACAATAGTAGGAGATATATCACAGGGGATACATTCGTATAAAGGAATAGGAAGCTGGAAAGAGCTGATGGAGGATGTATTTTCTGATTGTGATAGAGAACTTTTAAACTTGAAAATTTGCTATCGTTCTACAATGGAGATAATGAACTTTGCTAATGAAGTTATTAAAAAATTAAGAAAAGAAAATATCATTCTTGCTGAACCTGTTCTAAGGTCAGGAGATAAGCCCTTTATTATAAAGAAAAACAGTGAAACTGAGATTACTAGTGATATTGCCTTAAGAATAAAAGAACTTAAAAACGAAGGTCATAAATCAATCGCCATAATATGCAAGACAACAGAGGAGAGCTTAGATGTATATGAAATGCTGAAGAACTCTGTAAGTGATGACATAAACTTAATTACTGATAAGGATATATCTTATTCAGGTGGAATAGTAGTTATCTCAGCATATCTGTCAAAGGGGTTAGAGTTTGATGTAGTCATAGTATTTAACTGTTCTGATGATAATTATATTTTAGATGAGCTTCATGTAAAGCTATTCTATGTATCCATAACAAGACCTTTGCATAAGCTTTTTATATACCATAAGGGTAAACCATCTGAGTTATTAGATATAGATGGTGAATATTTCAATAATCTCTAAAACACAGAAAAAAGTCACGAGTTCTTAATTTTTCGTGACTTTTCTAAATTTATTGTAAATAATGAAGCTATTGCATTCATCGACAAAATCAGTTATAATAGTATTATTGATAACGATTATCATTATGCTTCTTCATAGAGAGTAGGAGGAAAATTATGGATAAGATATCATTAGCTTCTCTAAAGTCCAATGAATATGGAAGAGTTAAGGAGATTTTTGGAGGCTGTAAAGCTAAAAAAAGACTTTATGAGCTAGGACTTTATAAAAATGCTTGTGTTAAAGTTGAAAAGAACGATTTTGGTCCCCTTATTTTAAATTTATCTGGTAATAAATTGGCTTTAGGTCGTGGATTAGCCAGTCACGTTATAGTTGAGCGTTAATTTTTTATTTAATTGAGAGCGACCATCATTTACAAAAGGAGATGTCTTAATGAACACTATTGCTCTTGTAGGTAATCCAAATTGTGGGAAAACTACATTGTTTAATGCTTTAACTGGTTCAAACCAGCATATTGGTAACTGGCCAGGTGTTACAGTTGAAAAAAAAGAAGGAAAATTTAAATATAAAGGTGACATTTATAGTGTTATCGACTTACCAGGGACCTATAGTCTTGGAGCTTATTCAGAGGATGAGGTAGTTGCTCGTGACTATATACTTAAGGGAAATCCTGATGTTGTAATCAATGTGGTAGATGCTACTAATCTTGAAAGGAATTTATATTTAACAACCCAATTAATAGAGATGGGGACAAAGGTTATCATAGCTTTAAATATGATGGATGAGGCTCAACAAAAAAATATTGAGATAGATTTGAACAAGCTGTCTAAAGAATTAGGCGTTCCTGTAATTCCTACTATAGCTTCTAAAAATAAGGGCTTAGATTCTTTGATTGAAAAATCCATTAAATACATTAAAGAAAGCCAAGATTCTAAATTAGAATTTAGCTATGGCGGTGATATTGATAAAGAAATTGAACATATAAAATCCTTACTTGACAATTCAGGATTAGGTTATCCTCCTAAATGGATAGCTGTAAAGCTTTTAGAGGGGGATAAAGAGGTTTTTAGACTTATAGAAAGTAAAGGACCTGTTTCCATTCGAGAAAAACTTGCATCTTTGGAGGAAAAAGCGGCTGATTACGAATTTGAAATTGTAGATAAAAGATATGATTTCATCGGTAAGATTGTAAACAAGGCAGTAAAAAAGCCTGTAAAGGCAATAGAAACAAGAACTGATAAAATAGATAAGATTATTACTCATAAATATTTAGGACTTCCAATATTTGCACTTATTATGTTTGGTATATTTCAGTTAACTTTTGTTATTGGTAAAGACTTACTTGGTGGATATGTGGCAACTTTTATAGAGATAATTGGAGAGTATGTAGTTAATTTATTATCCATGGTAAATGCTCCAGAATGGTTGCTATCTTTTCTTTCTGAAGGTATATTTAGTGGAGTGGGTGCTGTATTTGAGTTTATACCTCTCATCACTGTATTATATTTTTTCATAGGTATACTAGAAGATACAGGATATATGGCGAGGGCTGCCTATATAATGGATGGTTTAATGAGGGCCCTTGGTCTTCATGGGAAAACATTCATTTCTATGGTAGTAGGCTTTGGCTGCAATGTACCTGGTATAATGTCTACTAGAACTTTAGATAATAAAAAAGATAGGATGATTGCTTTACTTATAAACCCATTTATGTCCTGTGGTGCAAGATTACCTATTTACTTAGTATTTATAGCTGCCTTTTTCCCTAAGCATGGAGGAATAGTATTATTTTCTCTTTATGCTTTAGGTATAGTTGTGGCATTGTTAGTAGGTAAAATATTTTCAAAGACATTATTTAAAGGCGAATCTTCTGACTTTATCATGGAGCTACCCCCATATAGATTACCTATATTCAAATATGTTCTAAGAGATATGTGGGACAAGGTATGGGACTTTTTATATAGAGCTGGGACCATCATCTTTGTTGTGGTTTCTGTTCTTTGGATTCTATCAATATTACCATTTGGAGTGGAACCCTATAGTCAGGAAAGTATATTAGGTAGAATAGGAACTATTTTAGCTCCGATATTTGTACCAGCGGGATTTGGTACTTGGCAGGCTACAGTTAGTTTATTTGCAGGTATAGCTGCCAAGGAAGCTGTTGTCGCAATACTTGGAATGGTTTATGCAGGTGTATCAGAAGGTTCTCAGTTGGTAACTGCTTTACAGGGTGTGTTTACACCACTTACAGCTACATCATTTATGGTTATGACTCTTTTATATACTCCTTGTGCCGCAGTATTAGCCACTGTAAAACATGAAACTAAGTCTAATAAATGGATGATATTTATGGCAGTTTATCCATTTGTTATAGGCTGGATTGGCGCAGTTCTAGTTTACCAAATTGGTAGACTACTAGGTTTTTAGGAGGGGGCCAATGCTTAAGGATGTTTTAAAGGAAATATCTAATGCAAAAGCATTTTCTGTTTCTTTGCTTGCAAAGAATTTAAAAATATCAGAGGGTCTAGTTGAAGACATAGTGAAGGAATTATCACGAATGGGTTATATTGTTGAAGACATGGGCTCTCCAACTTGCGGCATACCATGTAGTGGATGCGCAATGAAGGCTTTTTGTAATTCTATACCTATAAAGACTTTTACTGTAACGGCTAAGGGGAAGAAGTTACTTGAAAGCATACAAAAGACCTATGTATAAGTTCTTTGTTAATTGTAGAGGTAGTTTGACAGAGATACTAAATATTAAAGTGAATATTTCAATAATCCATAAATACACAAAAAGGCACGAGCTTTTTATTTGATATGATACTTCCAAAGTAGACAGTCTAATTAATTAAAAATTAGATTTTCCACTTGGAGGTATTTTTTTATGTAAAAAATCAGTTATAAGCAAAAACAGAATTAATTAATTAATTAATCATATTTTATATAATGATTAGTTTGGATTACAAAAATAACTGTTTACAAATCTAGGCATATTAACTATACTATAATATATACCCCTATAGGGTATATAAGGGATTAAAAAAACTGTTCAATTAAGGGAGGTTTATATGAAAAACTTAAACAACTACTATATCAAAACAAATCGTTCTTTTAGTTTTATTAGAAAATTTGCCTGGATACTGACGGTTCTTGTAGCTATTGGAGGACAATGGGAACCTAAATTAGGTTTAATTGTTATATTTATAATGGCTGGGTTAACAATTACAGCATTTTTCAATGGAAGGTACTGGTGCGGGAATTTTTGTCCTCATGGAAGTCTATTTGATAAAGTCATTTTGCCTATTAGCAAGAATAAGAAAATTCCAAATTTCTTAAAATCTAAATTTATGATAATTGGTTTTCTTATATTTTTTATGGCCAACTTTATAAGAAGAATACTCAAAATATTTCAAGCATGGGGAACTTATGACTTTTTAGATAAATTGGGGTATTTATTTTCTAACACCTATTTAATGGTTTTAATTGTAGGAGGTATCCTAGCAATATTTATTAACGTTCGTACATGGTGTCAATTTTGTCCAATGGGAACAATACAGAAGTTATCCTATAAATTAGGGAAGGCTTTAGGTTTTGCTAAAAAGACTGAAAAGAAAATTACTATTTCAAACCAAGAAAAATGCTACAAATGTGGTAAATGTGCTAGGGTTTGTCCTTTTCAGTTAATGCCTTATATGGAGTTTTCTCATAATAATCAATTAAATAATATTGATTGTATCAAGTGCTCTACTTGTGTAGTAAACTGCCCTGCAGGGATTTTATCACTTGAAAAAATGTCAAGAAGCTAATAAAGAAACAAATAAAAAAGAAATTCCCCAAATAAAAATACTTATTGCATTTTTAAATCAAAAATGGTACCATATGTATGTAATCAATTTTAAGATAAGTTTACATGTTAAAGGGGAGTAACTTCCTTAGGGTGATAAAGTCAACAACCGGAGGGTATCTATATACCACCTGGCTTTATCCTTTGATACGTCAAAGAAGTAAGACCTTTAGCGATATTTTGTCCATTTGGAACAAAATACTGCTAAAGGTCTTTTTGTTTAGGTTCATATTTTATATAAACAAACTAAATTTATTTTGTGGAGGTGGGTAAAATAAGAAGTGTTTAGTAGCACATAGATAAATTTTGTTTTATGTATGGAATGATAATTTTATCGTTTAGCAGTATGATTTATTACTATTTAGAGAATAGGAGTGTGGATAAGTATGTGGTTTTCGAAATCACAGGAAGAAGTACTTAAGGAACTTAATGTAAATCCTAAAACGGGACTGGCCACTGAAGAAGTAAACTCTAGGCTTCAAAAATATGGTGAGAATAAACTAAAAGGAAAACCAAAGAAAAGTTTAATTTCCTTATTTCTTGCACAGCTTAAAGACATGCTAATATATGTTCTTTTAGGTGCAACAGCTATAACAATTGCAATCGGACATTATGAAGATGCTATAATAATTCTTCTAGTTGTCATATTGAATGCAGTAATAGGAGTAGTTCAGGAGAATAAAGCTGAAAAGGCTATCGAAGCATTGCAACAAATGACTACACCAAAAACCCTTGTAAGACGTGATGGAGAAGTTAAAGAGATAGACTCAGAAAAGGTTGTGCCAGGAGATATTGTAATTATAGATGCAGGTAGATATATACCAGCAGACATTAGATTAATTAATAGTGCTAACCTTCAAATTGAAGAATCTGCCTTAACTGGTGAATCTGTACCTAGTGCTAAGGATGCAAATGATATTCATGAAGACCCTAAGACTCCAATAGGAGATAAGTCAAACATGGCATTTATGTCTACACTTGCTACCTATGGTAGAGGTGAAGGCGTTGTTGTAGCCACAGCTATGGAAACTGAAATAGGTAAGATAGCAAAGATACTTGATGAAGGTAATGATGAACTGACTCCTCTGCAAAGAAGGCTAGAGGAACTTGGTAAGGTTCTTGGTTTTTTAGCAATTGGGATTTGTGCGGTAATATTTTTAATTGGAGTATTCCAAAAAAGAGATTTATTTGATATGTTTTTAGTTGCCATAAGTTTAGCAGTTGCAGCAATTCCAGAAGGGTTAGCTGCTATAGTTGCTATAGTTTTAGCACTTGGAGTTACTAGAATGTCTAAAATCAATGCAATAGTTAAAAAACTACCAGCAGTTGAAACATTAGGCTCTGTAAACATAATATGTTCAGATAAAACAGGTACTCTTACTCAAAATAAAATGACAGTTGTAAAACATTACACTCTAAATAATATTAAGGATGTACCCACTACAGAAACTGAATTTAATGCGAATAAAGATGAAGCGGAATTAATAAAAACATTAGTTTTATGTTCAGACGCTACTTATGAAAATGGAGAAAGTACTGGAGACCCTACTGAAGTAGCTTTAGTAGTATTGGGTCATAAGTATAAGCTTCCAAAAAGAGAATTAAATTCTAAATATGAAAGAGTTGGAGAAAAGCCATTTGATTCAGATAGAAAATTAATGTCAACCCTGAATAAGGAAGGAAAGGGATATAGAGTTCATACTAAGGGAGCTATTGATAATTTGTTAAAGATTTCAACTCATGCTCTTGTAGATGGAAAAGTAGTTCAACTAACTGAAGAAATGAGGAAAAAGTACTTAAAAGTAGCAGAGGAAATGTCAGATGATGCACTTAGAGTGCTTGGTGCAGCTTTTAAGGATACAACAAGTGTAATATCTCCTGATGAAATGGAAAAGGATCTAACTATCATTGGGTTAGTAGGAATGATAGATCCTCCAAGAGTTGAGGTAAAGGATTCTATAAAAGAAGCAAAAAATGCAGGTATAACCCCAGTAATGATAACTGGCGATCATAAAAATACAGCTGTTGCAATAGCTAAAGAATTGGGAATTGCAGAATCTATAGAACAAAGCTTAACAGGTGCTGAAATAGATGAAATGTCAGATGAAGAATTCTCAAGAAAAATAAACAAATATAGAGTATTTGCTAGGGTTTCTCCTGAGCACAAGGTTAAGATTGTTAGAGCTTTTAAATCTCATGGAAATATAGTATCCATGACTGGAGATGGGGTAAATGATGCTCCTTCATTAAAGTATGCAGATATAGGTGTTGCCATGGGTATAACTGGTACAGATGTTGCAAAAGGTGCTAGTGATATGATTCTTACAGATGATAACTTTACAACTATAGTTCATGCTATTGAAGAAGGTAGAAATATTTATAACAATATTAAAAAAGCAGTAATATTTCTATTATCATGTAATCTAGGTGAAGTTGTTACAATATTGGCTTCTATATTGTTTGGTTGGCCAGTACCACTTTCAGCTACACAGATTCTTTGGATTAATCTGATGACAGATAGCTTACCAGCCATTGCACTTGGTGTTGATCCTGGTGATCATGATGTTATGAAAAGAAAACCAAGGAATCCTAAGGAAAGCTTCTTTGCAGAAGGTGCAGCAACTAGAGCAATTATTGGTGGTGTATTAATAGGTATACTAACTCTAGCAGCTTTTTATTTCGGACTAAGCGAATTTGGTTATGGCTTAGGCTCAAAGGATATACCAGAACATGTATTAACCTACGCTAGAACAATGTCATTTGTCGTATTAGCAGCTTCACAATTATTTTATTCATTAACGATGAGAAATTCAATCAAGTCCATACTACAAGTTGGATTATTCTCAAATAAGTGGTTAATAGGTGCTATAATCGTAGGCTTTGTTCTACAGCTTGGAGTTATATCCATACCATTTCTTGCAGATGTATTTGGTGTTCATAATTTAAGTCTAAGAGACTGGGGCCTAGTAATAGGGTTTGCCTTAGTTCCGTTAGTAGTAAATGAAATGATTAAGGCATTTGCAAGACTAAAGGCATAATGCAGCGGGGACGGTTCTTTTTGCATCTGTTTATGATGCAGTAGAGACTGTCCCCATTGCATTTTAGAAGGTATGCAGATATTAATGTAGAATATTTATATTACCAATACACTTAAGTAATTTATGTATTGAGAAGTAAGAAATGAAGTGATTGAAAGGTTTAGGGGAGAGTAAAAAATTATGAAAGAGTTAGGAAACTACTATATAAAATTGAGAGAAAATTTACATCAGAAAGATTATGAAGATATTAGTGGACTACAGAAGCTTTGTATGGAAACAGATAAAGTAAATTTAAAATTAGAAATTGATTATAAGTTACAACTAGCAGAGTCAAAACCTAGTAATACAAATGAGATTAATGAATTCATGTATTATAATGATAGCAATGAACTCATAGGGTATATTGGTATATGTGATTTTGGAGGAGATGCTATTGAGGTACATGGCATGGTTCATCCCGAGTATAGAAGAAAAGGTGTATTTAGGAGGCTATTTTCTTTAGTTAAAGATGAATGGCTCAAAAGACAATCACCTAAAATGGAATTACTAAGTGATAATAGCTCTATTTCTGGATTAGAGTTTATCAAATCAACAGGTGCTAAATATGCTTATTCAGAGCATGAAATGTATTTAAGAGATTTTACAAAACTAAAAATAGAATCTAACAAAGTGGTTTTAAGAAAAGCAACCAATGATGATGCAGAGGAAATTGAAAGAATATACTGCAAGTGTTTTGATGAAGAATATAAGGAAGAGAATATTATAATGCCAGAGGATGAAGAAAAACTAGGAATAATATATTACATTGCTGAGGTTGCCAATAGACCTATTGGCAAGATTAATTTAGCTATTGGTAATGTAGGCAGTATTTATGGTTTTGGAATACTTCCTGAACACCGTGGAAAGGGTTATGGCAAAGAAACTTTAATCAGATCCATAGAAAAACTTAAAGAATATAATTGTAAGGATATAATGATTCAAGTTGAATCACTTAATATTAATGCTATTAACCTGTATAAGTCCTGTGGATTTGTGGAAACTTCAACGATGGATTACTATGAAATGAATAAGTAAATAAAAATGTTAATAACAGGAAAAGTAGTGGGGTGTCAGGGTGACGGTTTTTGTTTAGTCTGACGGTTCTTTTTGCTTTTATAAAAGTAATAAGAACCGTCTTTATTATTTTATACAATAACAATATAAAGATTGCTTTGTTATTCAATTTAAAGAATATTTAAGGATAAAAAACTGTTTTCATTTAATATAGAAAATTGAGTCTATTTACGTTATCTATATTGGTTAATAGGTTTATAGAATAAACCAATTTGATTCATGGTTAACTAAATATTATAATAACCTTGGACTAGAGAAGAAACTACTAAATTACAGTAAGAGGAGGAAGTATTATATGAAGAATAAAAGATGGTTATTATTAGCGATTGCTTTGATGATGTTGTTCGTGACAGCATGTAGCAATACAGTAGAAAATAAAGAACCTAATAATATACCTGAAAATGTTGTTGATAAACCAGCAGAGAAAGCAAAAGTAGATGGAGGTATATTTATCTTTGCAATTGGAAGTGACCCTAATGTAATGAATCCATTATATGCCGGGGATAGAGTAACTATGACTATAAATAATGCACTATATGCACCATTACTTGTTATAGATGCAAATGGAACACGTTATTACTTAGCAGAAAGTTTGACGAGTTCAGAAGATTACTTAACACATACACTAAAGCTTAAAGAAGGGCTGAAGTGGCATGATGGAGAGCCTATAACTGCAGACGATATCGTATTTACAATAAATTCTATACTAGATGAAAACCAAAACTCTCATTTAAGAAGCAAGTTTTTAGTAGATGGAAAGCCAATAGAAGTTAGGAAAGTTGATGAATTAACAGTAGACTTTATATTACCACAGGTATCAGCACCATTTATGAGCAGTATCTCAGGACTTCGTCCTATACCACAGCATGTTTTTGAAGGCGAAGCTGATTTAGCTAAGAGTGAGAAAAATTTATCACCTGTTGGTTCAGGACCATTTAAATTTAAAGAAATTAAGAGTGGGGAAAAAGTAGAATTAGTGAGATTTGATGATTATTTTGATGGAAAACCGAATCTTGATGGAGTAGTATTTAGAGTAATAGCAGATGCAAACTCTGCAAATACTGCACTATTAAATGGAGAGCTTAGTGCTAGATATATAACTACAGATGATATAGACAAGTTTAGTAATAATGATAAGTTTTATGTTGGAACTTTTGATGAAGGCATGTTGAATAACATGGTGTTTAGATTAACAAATGAGGCTTTACAGAATGAAGATGTAAGAAAAGCAATTGCTTATGCTATAGATAAGGATGAAATAGTAACAGGAGTTTATAAATCTGAAGAATACGCAGAAAAAGCCTATTCAGTATTTGTACCAAACACAAAATATTATACAAATAATGTAGAAAAATACGACTATGATGTTGAGAAGGCAAAAGAACTTCTTACTAATGCAGGATATGAAAATCTTAGCTTAAGGCTAGCATATACAAATTCAAGCAAAGAACAAGAAGCATATGGTCTTATTATGCAACAACAACTACAAAAAATAGGAGTGGAGCTCGAACTTATTCCAATGGAAAGAGGAGCTTTCCTACAAAAATTCATTGATGCTACAACAACAGATTTTGATCTAGCATATAACGGGTTTGTTATGGGACTTGAACCAAATGGATATAGCCCATTATTTACTGCTGGAAGTTCTAATAACTTCATGGGCTATGTAAATGAAGAATTAGACCAAATCTGGGATCAGGGTGTAATTGAAACAGACGAAGCTAAAAGAGCTGAAATTTATGAAAAAATTCAAAAACAAATCATAGACGATATGGTTGTATATCCAATTGTATATCCAAAATCAATAGTTGCAGTAAGCAGTGACTTTGGAGGAGTCGAAGAGGCAAAGCTAGTTCCAATTACTATGTTCGAAGATTTATCTAAATTATACAAAATGGAATAGTATAAAAAACTACAAAAGTAAACTGATTTTCAGTTTACTTTTGTAGTTATATTAGGAGGAATTTTGGTGGGAAGATTGATAATAAAAAGAATGCTACAGGCTATACCAATGCTCATTGCCGTATCAATAGTTTCATTTCTTCTTATTAAATTAGCACCAGGAGATCCAGTTCAAGCATATATAACTCCAGAAATGGGACCTGCAGATATTGAGAAAATCAGAGAAAATATGGGACTCAATGACCCTATCTATATTCAATATATACGATGGCTGAGAAATGTTCTTAAAGGAGATTTAGGCTATTCTTTAGTTAATCATAGACCAGTAGCTATACAGATAATAGAAAGACTACCTGCAACTATTGGACTTATGCTAACATCATTAGTATTCTCAATGGTGTTTGGAACTGTAATAGGTCTTTTTTCAGCTGCTAATCACAACAAATTCTTTGATAAGTTAATTACAATTGGTTCTTATTTTGGGATCTCTATACCAAGTTTTTGGTTTGCAATGTTGCTAATATATTTTTTATCTCTAAAATTGAATTTGTTACCTAGCATTGGTATGAGAACAATAGGAGTTCATAGTACCTGGGACCTTATAAAGCATGGAATCATGCCAACTTTAGTATTAAGCATACAAAACATAGCAGTAGTTGCTAGATATGTTAGGTCAAGTACTATTAGTCAATTAAGAGAGGATTATGTAACGGTTGAGTATGCATCAGGTGCTAGTAGAACAGAAGTATTGTATAAGTATGTCTTGAAAAATGCAATTTTACCTGTTATTACAATACTGGGAATGTCATTACCTGGATTAGTATCTGGAGCCTTTATTACAGAAAGTATTTTTGGATGGCCTGGTATGGGACTACTAGGTATGAAAGCTATATTTAGCTATGATTATCCTTTAATTATGGCTATTACAATGTTTTCTTCATTAATACTCATATTAGGAAATCTATTATCAGATATATTGTATGGAGTTGCAGACCCAAGAATTAAGGAGTTGAGTTAATTAATGAATGAGAGATTAAAGTCTAATCTAAAGTATCAGTTAGTAGAAAATAAGCTAGGAATAATAGCAATTGTAGTAATTTTAATTCTTACAATTGCCTCTGCCTTAGCCTTTTTATCTCCTTATGATCCCAATAAAATAGATGTAATGAATCGTCTGTCACCTCCTACAAGTTCTAATATATTTGGTACAGATGAACTTGGCAGGGATTATTTTACTCGTGCTTTGTATGGAGGAAGAGTGTCATTAACAGTTGGTTTTTTATCAATGATAATTTCTACAAGCATAGGTACTATAGTGGGTACTATTAGTGGATATTTTGGGGGAAAAATAGATGGTATTATTATGAGAACTATTGATATACTAATGTGCATACCTACTTTTTTTCTTATCCTTATATTGAATGCATATTTGAAGCCCGGTATACAAAATATCATTATTATTATTGGATTATTTAGTTGGATGAGTATTGCAAGAATAGTTAGAGGAGAGACTATTTCAATTAAAGAAAGAGAGTTCGTATCATACTCCAAGATAATAGGAGAAAGACCTTTAGTAATTATAAGAAGGCATATTATTCCTAATATTTTTCCTACAATTATAGTTGCCTCTACTTTAAATATAGCTAGTGCTATTATTACAGAATCATCATTAAGTTTTTTAGGATTAGGAGTACGCCAACCGAACTCTTCTTGGGGAAGTATGCTTAAATACGCACAAGGATATATGGAAGAGGCACCTTATTTAGCGATTTTTCCAGGACTTTTAATACTTCTTACTGTATTAAGCTTTAATGTGTTAGGAGATATATTTAGAGTTGCCTTTGAACCAAAGGCAAACAATGATTAGGAAAATATGAAAGGATGTTATTGTATGAAAAAGTCCTTGCTTAAAATAAAAGATTTGCATGTTTCTTTTTTCAACCATAGTGGTGAAGTTAAAGCAATTCGAGGAGTAAGCTTTGACGTAAATCAAGGCGAAATCCTAGGAGTAGTAGGGGAATCAGGCAGTGGAAAGTCTGTAACATCTCTGTCTGTTATGAGGCTCCTTAAAGGAAATGGTAAAATCACTAATGGTGAAATAATTTATAAGGGAGAAAATCTAGTAAACAAAAGTGAACAGGAAATGATGAAAATTCGTGGTAATGATATTGCAATGATATTTCAAGACCCTATGACATCATTAAATCCCGTTTTTAAAGTAGGAAATCAAATATCTGATGTTATAAGAAGGCATCAGGGACTAAGTAAAAGTGAAGCTAAAGAAAAAGTTATAGAAATGTTCAGCATGGTTGGAATTCCATCACCCAAAGAAAGATATCACAATTATCCCCATGAGTTCAGCGGTGGTATGAGACAAAGGGCTATTATAGCTATGGCTCTAAGCTGCAAGCCAGATTTATTAATTGCAGATGAGCCTACTACAGCATTAGATGTTACTATTCAGGCTCAAATACTTGAACTTTTACTGGAATTAAAAGAAAAGCTAAAAACTTCTATCATTCTCATAACTCATGATTTAGGAGTTGTAGCAAATACATGTTCTAGAGTTGTAGTAATGTATGGAGGACTTATAATGGAAGAGGGAAGTACAGAGGACATATTCTTTAATCCAATGCATCCCTATACTAAAGGATTACTTCAATCCTTGCCAGATATTGAGCATGGGAAAAAACAGAGACTTGTACCTATAAAGGGGAATCCTCCTGATATATCTACAGAAATTAAAGGATGTCCTTTTTCAGAACGTTGTCCTTATAAGATGGAGATTTGTGAAAAGAAAGAGCCAGAATATTATACCGATGGAAAAGGACATAGAGCTATGTGCTGGCTCTTAGATAATTCCATAAGTAGAAAAGGTGAGAATCATGGGAAATAGAAATAAGCTAATAGAAGTTAAGAATTTAAAAAAATACTTTCCAGTAAAAAAATCATCTATTTTAGATAAAACTAGATATTTAAAAGCAGTAGATAATGTTAGTTTTCATATAAGTAAAGGTGAAACCTTTGGTTTAGTAGGAGAATCAGGTTGTGGTAAATCTACTACTGGTAAAAGTATTATAAGACTTTTTGATATAACAGATGGAGAAATACTGTATAAGGGAGAAGATATTGCAAGGCTAAGTGAAGCAAAATTGAGACCTTATAGAAGGGTAATGCAGGCAATATTTCAGGATCCTTATGCATCTCTAAATCCTACCCTGACAGTAGAGAAACTTATATCAGAGCCTTTAGATGTCTATAATATGGGAAGTAAAAAAGAAAGAAGAGATAGAGTACTTGAGCTACTAGAGAAGGTCGGATTAAATGAGAATCATATGAATAGATATCCTCACGAATTTAGTGGTGGACAAAGACAAAGAATAGGCATAGCAAGGGCATTGTCAACTAACCCAGAGTTTATTCTTTGTGATGAACCTATATCTGCCTTAGATGTTTCTATACAAGCACAGGTGGTAAATATGCTAGAAGATTTACAAAGTGAAATGAATCTAACTTATCTATTCATAGCCCATGATTTATCTATGGTAAGACATATATCACAGCGTATAGGTATAATGTACTTAGGAAAACTTGTTGAAGTAGGTCCTAGCGAAGAGATTTATAATCATCCAGTACATCCCTATACTCAGGCGCTTTTATCCTCTGTTCTTAAGCCTAATCCTAGGATAGCTAAGAAAAAGCCAATAAAGGCCTTAGACGGAGATATACCTAGCCCTCTAAATCCACCATCAGGATGTAGATTTGTTACAAGATGTAAATACGCAATGAAGAAATGTAACGAAATAGAGCCTAAATCAAAGGAAGTATCGTCTGGACATATAGTATCATGCCATTTATAACATATTATAATAAATCAGACTAAGCTTTTTATCATCCCGGTTTATTTCTTTTAAACTAGGGATGATTTTTTGTGCTAAACATTAGTAATAGCAACTATAACTTCAAACTTTACAGAAAACAGACCTTTGCCTATAATATAGTTAGTCAATATAAAAGGTATCAGTTAAAAGCTCTTTTAAGCTGCACATCGAGGTGATAAAATGCATTCCACTCAAAAAATAGCTCTATCAGAAAAACTAAATATCATTCATGTAGACATGGATGCTTTTTATGCATCTGTAGAAGAGCATGATAATCCAAAGCTGAAGGGGCTTCCTGTTATTGTAGGGGGAACTAGTAATCATGGTATTGTAACTACTGCCAACTATAATGCTAGAAAATATGGAGTCCATTCTGCTATGCCCATTTTCATGGCTAAGCAAAGATGTCCAAATGGATGTTTTTTACCTGTAAGAATGGAAAGATACAAGGAAGTTTCTAAACAGGTCTTTAATATTCTATATGAGTTTACTGATTTAGTAGAACCCTTGTCTATTGATGAAGCTTTTCTTGATATTACAGATGTAGAGGATAATCCTATTAAAATTGCCGAGGAAATAAAGAGAAAGGTAATGAAGAATACAGGATTAACACTATCCATAGGTATCTCTTATAATAAGTTTTTGGCTAAGCTAGCATCTGATTGGAATAAGCCTAATGGATTAAAGGTAATAACAGAGAATATGATACCAGACATTTTACTACCACTTCCAGTCAAATCAGTATACGGTATAGGACCTAAATCTGCTAAAAAATTGAACAATATAGGTATCTACACAATAGAAGACTTAATGAGACTATCCGAAGAGTTTTTAATAGAGTTCTTTGGAAAGGCTGGTAGTGAAATATATAATAGAATTCGTGGCATTGACTATAGAAAAGTCAATACAACACGTGAAAGAAAATCCTTAGGAACTGAAACTACTTTTTCCGACTATACAAAGGATAAAGATGTTTTAAAGAGTTATTTACACGACTTTTCACTGGAATTAGAGTCAGCCTTAGAGAATAGAAGTATTCAAGGCAAGACCATAACCTTGAAGATTAAGGACGTAAACTTTAAGACTCGCACTAAGAGTAAAACCTTAAATAATTATATAAGTAGCTTTGATGACATATTTGAAGTTGCAGTTAATCTATTACAAGAAATAGAAATAGAGCATGATATTAGATTAATAGGTCTTACTGTATCTAATTTAGAAAGCTTGAAGCTTGAACAGCTTTCATTATTTGATTATTAAAGAAATCCTTGACTGACGCTTAGTATATCAATTAAGTACCTTCTAAAGGTTTCCTTTTAGAGGTCATTCTGAGACCTAGTCGAAGAATCTCATGTATATGGCAATAGTTAAATTGTGAGATCCTTCGCTAGTGCTCAGGAAGACATTCTGAAAATTTTTTCAACTAACTCCGTGTAAAACTATGATACCTAGAATGCAGGTGTTTAAAATTAGGCCTAGTTGCAGTATCCATCAAATAAGCTGATCTTCTTGCACCTGTTTTTCTATTCCTATTTAAAATTCTAATTATTTCATTTCCAGTAGTGATTCCCATTCCATGTGCGTAATAGGTTCCATCACCTAAATCTATAGCATTTTCCCCTTGTAAATATGCCCTTAATGGATTTACATCAGGATTTTTAAAGTATCTGCAATCTCCAGGGAAATAATCAGGAGGATTAGAATAATTGTTTAAGCCCAAGTTTCTATTAAGATAGTGCCAGTTCATTAATTGTATATTTGTAAACATTGAATTAAATAGCTCTACTGGATATATATCTAACACTGCCTTATAATAAATTATTACCATTGCAGTAGCACATTCAGTACCATATTTGCGTCCATTTCTAAAGATATCTTCTATTGCCTCACTTGGCTTTACATTGTTTTTTAATAGAAATCCACCTTCATTAGTACGGGTCCAAAAATCCCTATTACAGAAGGACTTCGTAAATACTCTAAAGGCAAGACCACTACTATTAAGTTTTCTAGAAGCATTAATTATGCTCATACGTAAATCTAACTCGAACTTAAGCTGGTCTAAGGATGTATAATCATATCTAGAATTGCTAGATGCCATAGTTGTGACTATATCTCTTTGAATTCTATTTAGAGAGTATTGATTAAAGATATTTTCTGGAGTTACTGTACGTCCTGAAATCCTAATCATTGTACCCCTCCTATCCAAGCATTTGCATACATAACCTGATATGGAATCGTATAAGACAGCCACATATTCCACCAACTTCTATCTTTGTGGTGCATATTATATGAATACCATGCTAGAAGGGTTTGGGTATAGTTGTCAAGCCTATTAAATTCATCTAGCAGCCCTTGTTCTTCTGTAGTTAGTTTTTGAAGGATTTGTCCTGTTTCAATGGCAACAGGCTTACATAAATACTTTGCTCCTAATACTACTTCATAAAAAACAGGGTCGCTTTTTAGACTGTAGCTTTCACCAGTATAGCGTAAAAATGCTCTGTTTTCTTCTAGCCAGTTGTTAAAATAGGAATACATTTGTTGGTTATTTGAAAATTGGATATCATTCATTCCAGGTACAAAGCTTAAAAGCTTACGAGCTAGAAGTACATCCTTTGGCTCAGAAGATAGTAGCTTATTTGCGACTAAATAAATACTGTTAATATCTTTGGATTCAAAAAGAGCCCATATTAGGTCATGGTTAAAACAGTTTTTTCTATGTCTTTCAAATGATAAATCTGTGATTATAGGTAAGCTTTCTTTATCTCTATATACTGTTGCAAGTAAAATTGCTGCTTTATCAACTGCTTCATCAAGTTGATTTTCGGGTATATCAAGCGTATTTCTTGATTCTAGTATCCATCTCAGAGCAGAACAAGATAGTTGTATAT
>NZ_FMDO01000018.1 GCF_900095305.1 Proteiniborus sp. DW1
TCCAGCGACGTCCTACTCTCCCAGGCGGTCTCCCACCAAGTACCATCAGCGCTGAAGGGCTTAACTTCTGTGTTCGGTATGGGAACAGGTGTGACCCCTTCGCTATTGTCACTGG
>NZ_FMDO01000019.1 GCF_900095305.1 Proteiniborus sp. DW1
TGATTTTCCTGGGTAGCTCAATGGCGGAGCAACCGGCTGTTAACCGGTAGGTTGTGGGTTCGAGCCCCACCCCAGGAGCCAGTAAAATGCCGGAGTGGCGGAACTGGCAGACGCACAGGACTTAAAATCCTGCGGTCCCTCAAGATCGTACCGGTTCGATTCCGGTCTCCGGCACCAAA
>NZ_FMDO01000020.1 GCF_900095305.1 Proteiniborus sp. DW1
TAATGGCCCTATGGTCAAGCGGTTAAGACATCGCCCTTTCACGGCGGTAACCCGGGTTCGAATCCCGGTAGGGTCACCATAAAAAAATGGGCGCATAGCTCAGCTGGGAGAGCACCTGCCTTACAAGCAGGGGGTCATAGGTTCGAGCCCTATTGCGCCCACCATTAAAAAAGCAAAACAGATAAAATGGCCTGGTAGTTCAGTTGGTTAGAATGCCAGCCTGTCACGCTGGAGGTCGAGGGTTCGAGTCCCTTCCAGGTCGCCATTTAAAATAAAGATGATATGCTGGCGTAGCTCAATTGGCAGAGCAACTGACTTGTAATCAGTAGGTTGAGGGTTCAATTCCTTTCGCCAGCTCCACTTATGGAGGGGTTCCCGAGTTGGCCAAAGGGGACGGACTGTAAATCCGTTAGCTGTGCTTTCACTGGTTCGAATCCAGTCCCCTCCACCAATAAAATCTAA
>NZ_FMDO01000021.1 GCF_900095305.1 Proteiniborus sp. DW1
TTTATTCCTTCTCCATCACAAAAATTGAGATAAGGCATAGACTGATATATAAGTGAAATTGGAGAGGTGATAAATTTGGAGCTGCTGGGAAACAAGTTAATTGTTGCAAATACAGGTAGTGATTCAATATCTATTATTGATATTGAAAACTATAGCTTATCAGATACTATATATTTCAGTGAGTCAGTGAAAATAAAAGAAAAAACAACCTCCACTGGACCATATGTTGGGCCACATCATATATGCTTCAAGGAAGACAATATAATTTACTCTGCAAACTCCTATAATAATAGTGTATATAAAATTAATATTGATTCAAAGGAAGTAGAGGATATTGTATTTGTGGGCAGCTTTCCTAGTCATTTAGTTTTTCATAATGGATTTATTTTCGTTACAAACAGTGATTCTAACTCAATATCTGTTATAGAAGAAAAGGGCTTTAATTTAATTGAAAATATACCAGCAGGCGAAAGACCACACGACATAAAGGTTGATAAAGAAAATAACAGACTCTATATATCAAACAACAATGGATATAGTGTGGATATGATTGATCTATCTCTAAATATTGAAAAAAAAATTAATTTAAAATACAATCCAGTTCATGTTCTAGTTGAAGATAATATAATGTTTGTACTATCACCTCCATCTAATGGTTTGATAGATAGCAGGTTAGTAGTATACTCCTTAGAGAAGGACAGAACAATAGAAGAAATCTATGTATCTGGAGTGATAGTTGACATGGTAATCTTAGAAAACAAAGAAACAGCGTTTGTAACGAATGTAGAAGATGGAAACTTATATGAGATTGATCTAATAGAATATAAAATCAGGTCAATTTATAACATAGGTGGAATGCCCAACAATATAATAAGAAAAAATGACGAGTTATATATCTCTGATGCACTTTACAATAGAGTTGTCATATTTAATTATATTCAATGTCGAGTTGTTTGTAGCATAAATGTAGGTATTGAACCTAATGGACTAATTATAATTTAATTTTAAGTAAGATAAAAAATAGCCTGCAATAGTAGGCTATTCATCTATCAATAGGTCAAAGATTTGTTTATAAATTTCGTGAGGATTTTTCTTCCAATTATTGCAAATCATTTTTGCTTGTTTATTAGATACAACATTTAAGGACATGCTAAATAGATTTATATCTTTTTCGATAACCTTAAGATTCACTATATATTCAGACTCACTTTTTTTATAGTAGTTCCCAATTATTTGGCTTTCCTTTACCATTTCTTCTTTTTTCTTTTGAAATCTTTTAATGACTTCTTCTTTTAGAGTTTGTGGTATCCTATCATTAAAAAAGCTAAGAGTATCCTTTCCTGCATTTGATAAATGATAGTATTCTTGACCATCCTTTATAGAGAACTCAATAAATTTAGAGCTTACAAGTTCACTAATAAATTGCTGAGCTAAGAAATAATTCATATAGTTATTTTCTAATAAAAATTGAGTAATTTCTGAATTATTCATAGGAATATCTGCATTATCTAATATATATAAAATGAGAAGTTTATTTTGAGCTAATTCTTTGCTATTATCTATAAACACATAATCACCCTCTAATTCTAAAAAGCATATATAATATTTGAGTATTCATACATTTGATAATACAAAAATCATAACAAAGTAATTATATCACAAAAAAAAGAGAAGCGGTATTACTCCACTTCTCTTTTTTGTATATTTACTTAATTATTATTTACCTGCTAAGTTTCTTTGAGCTTGCTCTACTAATCTTTTAGTCATATAACCGCCAACGTATCCATTTTGTCTTGAGCTTAGGTTACCTTTATCTATTTGCTCATAGTTGGATAAACCTAGTTCGCTAGCGATTTCAGTTTTCATTTGGTTTAAAGCCATTCTTGCTTCAGGAACAACTATTCTATTTGATGATCTAGCCATGTTTTTCCCTCCAAATAGATTTTTTATAATACAACATCATTTTGATGTTGTAATAATAATATAACCAGCATAGATACTCTATATGCTAGCAATTAATACTAACAAAGTACAGTATATAGAAAACATTTACAAGATTTCACATTTGGTTTCAGAATTGTAATCGAATTGTCATCAATATAGTATAGCTTAACCAACTTAATTGAAATATAATTATATTATAGTTGTTCTATCTAATTTTTTAAACATAATCAAAGTACAAAGGAGGAAAAAAATGAAAAAAATAATTAGACTTATTTCAATTGCGTTAATTCTTTTATTATTTGTATCAGGATGTTCAAAAAATATTAAAGATGCAAATGCAGAAGATATTCAAACAACAGAAGACCAAACTCAGCAAAACAATGTAGAAGGAGAGGAGAATAAAGAAAGTCAACAAGAGGAAAGTAAGGAAGAAGAAATTAATGTAGACCCAAAGGAAAAGATAGATTTATCACTTAAACCAAATGAAGCAGGTCAGATTATGGTTCTTATGTATCATAATATAGGTGAAGAAGAGGCAGAATGGGTTAGAACACCAGAAAATTTCAAAAAAGACTTAAAGACACTATATGAAAAAGGGTACAGACCAATCAGTCTAGAAGACTTTGTCAACAATAACATTGATGTTGAAGCTGGACTCACTCCAGTAGTGCTTACCTTTGATGATGGAAATCAAAACAACTTTAATATAATCGAAAAAGATGGACAAAAAATAGTTGATCCTAATTCAGCAGTAGGAATCTTAGAGGAGTTCAACAAAGAATATCCAGATTTCCCACTAAAAGCTACTTTTTTCGTATTTGGTGAGAATCCATTTAGGCAGCCAGAATTATTAGAATATAAGCTAAATTACCTAATAGAAAAGGGTTTCGATATTGGTAATCATACAGTTGGGCATAATGATATGTCGAAAATTTCTGATCCTAATAAAATTCAAGAGTATATAGGTAAACAGGCAGCATTTTTAGAAAGTCTAATTCCTGGCTACAAGGTAAATACCTACGCACTTAGTTACGGTGCAAGGCCAAAGGACAAGTCACTATATCCATATCTTCAAAAAGGCGAATTTGAAGGAAAGTCTTATGAGAATATTGCAATTCTAAATGTTGGTTGGGATCCTTCAGTATCGCCTATAGACAAAGCCTTTGATCCTTATGCAATACATAGAATAAGGGCTAGCGAGACAAAGGTAGATGGAGTAGGAATGTATGACTGGCTAACAGTCTTTGATAAAAATCCAGAAAGAAGATTCATAAGTGATGGAAACCCAGACATAGTAACAGTTCCAAAGAAGTTTGAAGAAAAAGTGGACAAGGAGAAACTAGGAGATAAAGAGCTTTATATTTACGAGGAATAACCTTATATAATAAATAAGGTGGAAATACTAAGCGAACCTTTGCAGGATACTATTAGCTTGTATTTCCATTTTATTTTTCTTTAATTATTTTCTGCGAAATATATAATAACACTGAAGAAAAAGGTAGCAAAATAATAGTAGTCACTACATTAAAAATAGTATGAGCATTAGCTATTTGTCTGGCTGGATTATCAGGAGATAAATATACTACAAAAGCGCAAAAATAATCAATTATAAAGTAAAAAATAATAACTCCAAAAACATTAAATAGCACATGTATTAAAGCTGCTTGTTTACCGAACCTATTTATCGCAAGGCTTCCAATAAGAGTATCTACACAAGTACCGATATTTTGACCTAAAATAATTGGAATAGCCGTGTTAATGTTTATAATGTTACTAGAAGTCATGACTTGAAGTATTGTTATGCCTGTGGTACTGCTTTGAATAATGGCAGTCAGTATAAAGCCAGCAAATATTGACATGCCTTTACTTTTGCTAAGATATTTTATTAAGTTGAAAAAAAATTTAGTTGACTTGATTCTAGATATAGAATAAGTGATTACATCCATACCAGCAAAGATTAAAGCAAGACCTAGTATGGTTTTCCATATAATATGATGCTTTTTACTTCTCAAAATTATCATTAAAAATATTCCTATTAAAAAAAGATATATTGAAAGGTTTTTAATCTCAAAGGCTAATAATTGAGCAGTAAATGTAGTTCCGATATTTGTCCCCATGATTATTGGAATAGCATTATAAATGCTTAATAAATTTCCATGTACTAGGCTTATTATAATAATAGTAGCAGCACTACTACTATGAAGAAGTACAGTTGCTATAATGCCTATTGAGACTCCTCTTAATTTACTGGAGGTAAACCTATCGATTCCATTTCTTATCTTGTGAGATATTATTCCTTCAAAGGATTTTGACATTTGTCTTATGCCGGATAAAAATAAAGTGAGTCCACCAATAATGCCTAATAATGAAACAAAATAAATATTTTCTAGCAAGATTTCTTCCCCCTACAAAATCATAATCATAAGCATATATTTAATATATATGCTTATTTTTTTTTGTTAACACAAAAAGAAGCAAGCTATTCAATAAACTATTATGAATTTATATGTGCTGATTAATTTTTCTTTAAATGCAAATAATAATTGTGACTAAAAAACATAAAAGAGGTGAAGAATTGGATAAGAGACTTAGTGTTTCAGAATTAAAGCAAGAAATAAAAAGTTTTTTAAACGAAAATAGCTTAGGTTCACTGGCTACATGTGGTAACAATATTCCAAGATGCAGTCCAGTACAATATTTTACAGGTAAGGATATGGAACTATATGTAATTTCATCTGGAGGAGAAAAATTTAATAATATTCAAGAAAATCCTAATGTATGCTTGTTAGTAAATACAGAATATGTAGATTATAAGAAAATAAAAGGAGTACAGGTATTTGGTAAGGCTTACACAAGTTTGAAGCATACTTATCTTATAGATGAGGCAAAAAAATATGCACCTTATGAGAAGATGCTAGCAATAGAAAAGGATTGGATAAATATAATTAAAATAGTGCCAGATGAGATAGTGTATTTGGATGCATTAAATGGTGACAGAACTAAACAAGTTTATAAAAATGATCATGTTATTGAAATACAGGATAGAGAATTATCTATTCATTAAGCTGTAGGATACTGCAGCTTTTTTTCTTATATATGGTAATAATACTAAAACATTAGAATAAATTATATTAAAAATATTTTTGAGGAGGAAATCGATGAAAGTCTATATATTCAATAAAAAGGTTGCTATAAGATTAACAGCTGTACTATTACTTGTAGTAGTTTCAATAATGTTTACTGAAGTCATAAAAGAAGACGGGATAAGGAGTGTTTTTGCACCTACTAAAGAACTACCAATATACTGTGTTGATACTCCTGATAAAAAGATTGCTATTAGTTTTGATGCTGCATGGGGAACGGATTTTACATATGATATATTAGATACTCTAGATAAGTATAATGTAAAGACCACCTTTTTTTTAGTAGATTTTTGGGTCAAAAAACATCCTGACGTAGTAAAGGAAATTGATAGAAGAGGCCATGAAATTGGGAATCATTCAACTAATCATCCATATATGTCAAAGCTAGATGAAATTCAAATAATTAAAGAACTGAAAACAACAGAAGATAGTATAAAAGAGATTACTGGTAAAAGAACTACATTGTTCAGGCCACCATTTGGTGACTACAATGATAGGTTAATAAGAGTTTGTAGAGATAATGGATATTATGTAATACAATGGGACGTAGACTCACTAGATTGGAAAGAATATGGTGTGCAGCCAGTAGTTGATAGGGTCACTAGGAATGTAAAAAATGGTTCAATAGTTCTCTTTCATAATAATGCTAAATATGTATCTGAATTTTTACCAATTATTTTAGAAAAATTACAGGCTGAGGGCTATGAAATAGTCCCTATATCAGAACTGATATATAAGGATAACTTTTATATGGATAATACTGGGAAGCAAATCAAAAAGTAAAGTAAGACTTTTTAGCCTTACTTTACTTTTTTCAAATTTATATGAGCTATAGAGAACAAGTAAATTTGTGTTGTGAGACTGCGAAAACTATGATCTCCCTAAATGAGTATACTTATCTGTATTTTCGTTTTCCATCATTTTTGTAATATGATCTTCTCTGTCTTTTAAATCAATCTCCATATCTTTTGCCATTTCTTCTTTAAAGCTTTGAAAAGCTTGCCTTGCATTAGGAGAAATATTTTTATTTTTCATTGTATCACCTCTTAATTATTCTTTGAATTTATTGAGAAAAATATTATTGGAATTTTATAGAATTATGGTGCTGAATTTTTTGAAGTACATAAAAAATTCGGTAAAGGTAAACCTATATCCATAGGATTTTTTCACCCGTACTTCTTCCATTAGATTTTAGAAGGAGAGCTTAAATGATGAAAATAGATGGAGTAGATATTACAGGTGTTACATGTGATTCTAGTAAAGTAAAAAAGGGTTTTGCATTTGTTGCAATAAAGGGAATAAGAAAGGATGGTAATCAATATATAAATGATGTTATAAAAAGAGGAGCAAGTATTATTTATACTGAAGATGATATCAAAAGTGATCTTATACCTGTAATTAAAGTACAAAATTCAAGAAAGAAATTAGCTGAGCTTTTAGATATGTACTATGATTATCCATCCAAAAAGCTAATATTGGTTGGTATAACTGGCACAAATGGCAAAACTACTACATCTTATATTTTGGATCATATACTCAAAAGTACAGGCATTAAAACAGGAGTTATAGGCACTCTAGGTATAAAAATTGGAGAAAGGCATATACCTACAAACTTAACAACCCCAGAGCCAGAGGTTTTATTTTACCAACTAAAAGAAATGGTAAAAGAAGATGTTCAAGTAGCCATTATAGAAGTGTCGTCACATGGGCTTAAACTAGAAAGAGTATATGGATTAGATTTTGATATGGCTATACATACTAATATTGGATATGATCATGTGAACTTTCATAAAACCAAGACAGACTATATAAAATCAAAAAAAATACTTTTTGATTCCTTAAAGAAAAATGGAATTTCCATAATTAATATAGATGATAAAGATGGTTTAAAGCTTATAGAAGGTAATACAAACACCTTAGTAGTTTCATATGGTTTAAATCCTAAATCTAGTATTACAGCATCAAGCTTAATGTTCCAAGACACCATAAGCTTTAATCTATGTATTCAGAGAGGATTGACTTCTCTAAACAGTTTAGAAGTAGAGCCTATGGAAATTCCAATATCTATGAAATTACTTGGTAGGCACAATGTATATAATTCCTTAGCAGCTATTTGTGGAGCACTATGTATCGGTATAGAGCCTCATGTGATAGCAAAATTATTAAGCAATTTTACTGGAGTAGATAGAAGGCTTAGTTTAATATACAATAAAGACTATTTAATAATTGATGATTTCTGTCATAATCCCCAAGGATATGAGGTCATTTTCGAAACTATCCAATCACTGAATTTTAATAGGTTAATTATAGTCAATTCTATAAGAGGTAATCGTGGAGTACAAATAAATAGAAAGAATGCTAAGGTTTTAGGGTCATGGTGTAACACTATGAATAATATGAGACTAATCTTGACGCTTAGTAAAGACACAACAGGTGTAGCGGATAAGGTAAAAAAATCAGAGGTTTTAGCTTATAGGAGTATATTAGATAATATAGGGGTGGAATATACAATAAATGATAATTTAAAAGATGCACTTATAGAAGCATTAAAAATAGCAGAGAAAAACGACTTAATATTATTGCTTGGAGCTCAAGGTATGGATCAAGGTAAAGAGATAATAAAAAATATACTGGGTATCTAAAAAACTTATTCTTTTAAGAATAAGTTTTTTATGTGAGGGAAATGAGTAGATAAATTTGTGTGGCGAAGTGGAATAAAAAAATGTGTTATTTAGAAGGATTTTTTCTTTTTGTGTCTAATTAAGACTAAGGGATAACGTTTTTTTATTTTACTAATGAGATAAAAAAAATCATATTATTGAGAAAAACAGAATAAACATATTTTAGATTAAAAAAACATAAGAATAGGAAGGGGAGTGGGGTTTTATGGCAGACAAGGTGATTGATACTAATTCAATAACCGTAGTAGGCAAGATACTCAATGAAAAGGAGTTTAGTCACGAAATGTATGGAGAGGGTTTTTATACTTTTGATTTAGAAGTTCCTAGATTAAGTGACTATTCTGATGTGTTACCAATTACAATCTCTGAAAGGCTTTTAGTTAATATGGAAATTAAGCCAGGGGAAAATCTAGTAGTAGAGGGGCAGCTAAGGTCATATAACAGATATGTAGATGGGAGCAACAAATTAGTTCTAACAGTATTTGCAAGAGATGCAAGTGTTCCTGAAACTGAGGAAGAGCTTAATGAATTACTAAAAAGACCAAATGAAATCTATCTTGATGGCTACATATGTAAAACACCTGTTTACAGGACAACTCCATTTGGAAGAGAGATAACAGACTTATTAATAGCAGTGAACAGGCCTTATAACAAATCTGACTACATACCTTGTATCGCCTGGGGAAGAAATGCTAGATTCTGCGAAAAGCTTCAAATCGGTGATCACATAAGACTATGGGGAAGAATTCAAAGTCGTGAATATCAAAAGAGAACAAGTGAAGGAGAAGTCTTGAACAAAGTGGCATTTGAGGTATCAATATCAAAGCTTGAATTTGTAAAAGAAGATAATAATAGAGATGGAAAAAAACAAGACCTTTAAAAGGTCTTGTTTTTTGATATAATCTTATTGAGGTGGTTAGATGGATTATAAGGTTGTAGTGCTTTTTATATTGTTAATTATTCTAGTTAGTATGCAATATTCATTAAATAGGATACTTGTAGAATTAAAAGACATAAAAAAAATATTACTACAGAAAAGAATCAATAATTAAAGCAGGTGAAAATATGAAACCTTTAATAGCTAAAATTGAAAATATATATGAATCATATTCTACAGAAGGTTATAGAGAAATAGATGAGGAAATAATACACTCTGTTACTTTCCTCATTCTAAAGTATCATGGTATTCAAGAAGAGCAGATTACAGAGTTAGGGTTAGATAAGCTATTAAAGGTGAAAAACTATAGAGCTTATTCTCAGCTGGAATGTAGTGATTTAAAGCAGTTTTGGCGGAATTATATGATTTTAGCTAAGGTCTATGAATACATAGTTTCAAGAAAGATAGATAGAAGAGAAAAGTATGGGATTTACTATACACCAGAATGGATAGTAAAACATATGGTAGATAAGTCAGTTAATGAAGTGCTGAAAAAACGAAATAGGCTTAAAGATATAAGGATACTAGAGCCTGCTTGTGGTTGTGGTGTATTTTTGTTGTATCTATTTGATGCACTATATGAGCTATATTTAAAGAGGACGAAATATTGCAGTATAGATATATGCAAAAATATTATCCGAGACAACTTATATGGAGTTGATATAGATCCCAATGCAATAGAAATATGCAAATACTTACTGCTAATAAAAGTGCTTATAAAAACAGGCAAAGCTATGAAATTGGAATTTAATTTATTTGATGATGATTTTTTAGTAAGTTCTTCAATCAATGGTGAAGGCTACGATTTAATAATAGGAAACCCTCCATATTTAGAGAACAGAGGACTTAATAAGTACTTTGACAAAGAGTTTCTTAAAAGAAATTTTGCTACAGCGATAGGTAGGTTTGACATTTATAGTCTATTTATTGAAAAGTCAATATCACTACTTAATAAAGATGGAAGCCTTAACTTTGTTGTGCCAGGAAATTTGCTATATAATAATAATTTTGCTCCCATAAGAAGATTTATATTAGATAACTCATCAATTATAAGTATAACTAATTTAGGTGAGGGTATTTTTCAAGATGTTGGAATGAATATGATTATCATCTCTCTATATAATAGTATTATTAAATCCGATAACTTAATTAAATGTAAGAATATTTCTAATAGTGAAGATAAAAAGAGAGATATTGAAAAAAATAAGTATAAGGAAGTTCCTCAGAGATTTTATGAAAATACACTTTTGAATGTTTTTGATATAGAATCTTCATATGAAACATTTGAACTCAGGGAAAAAATCTACCAGAGGTGTAATCTGAGAATCAATGATGTAGCTGAAGTAGTTTCTGGAATTGCAACTGGAAACATTAGAGCGAATTTATTGACAAAAGACGGAAATAAGGAGAATACAAAACGGGTATTAGAAGGTAAGAATGTTAAAAGATTCTATCATGAATGGGCAGGCCTATACTTTATTAATGATAAATCTATTATTGATAGAAACAAGGGGCAATATGCCACATTCATGAGAGAAGATATGATTAACAAAGAAAAGCTTATTATTAGGCAAACAGCAGATAAGTTTATTTGCTCATATGATAATGAGAAGTACTATATTCTAAATACTCTTTATTCATTGGTAATCAGAGAGAGTTATAAAAACACCCTAGATATAAAATATTTGCTGGCGCTTTTAAATTCAAAGCTCTATAATTTTTTATATAGTACTTTAATTAGAGAAAAAGGTAAGTTGTTTCCACAGCTTAAAGTATTTCATATTCAATATAGTCCCATTGTAATTCCTGATAAAAACACTCAGCAAAAAATAAGAAACATAGTAGATAAAATAATCATACTAAATAAGAAAATAAATAATAGTGATACCAAAGATAGCACAGCCCAATCTAGACATGAAAAAGAAAGGGAGAGTTTATATCATCTTTTAGATAAAATGATATATAAGATATTTGGATTAAATTTTAAAGAAATTGAAACAATAAATAAAGAAGTTGATTAGTCAGTAGAGTTTTTACAAAATTTATTTAGAAAGTCTATTTTTACCATAGTATGAATGTTGTACTCTTCTTGGCTAATGATGCCTTTTGCTTGGAGTTTGTCAAATAAATTTATAAAAGTTGAACAAAGTTCACATAATTTTCCTTCAATATCTTTAATATTTTTAGTATTTTTAGTATCTGTCATTTTAGTCAACCTCGACTTAATTTTTTATTTTAGTATATTAAAAATGTGTTCAAAATAATTCGTATAAATCATGTATATAGAAAAATAGAAGTAAAGTAAAGTAAAAACATTTACGCTTAATATATATCAATATATATTCTATATGTTTTTTGAAAATCCTTCTTACAATATTATATTTAATATATATTCAAAAAATTAAAATTGATTTTGTTTTTTTTAATGTACTCTTAATCAAATTATTGACAAAGCAAGGTGTTTGGTTTAGAATGAGGTTTAAATAGAGTGGATTGTCTTTATAATATTTTTAATTTATTCCTAAAGGGGTTGAAATCTTATGATTACTAATAAGCAACGAAAAATTTTATTTTCTACTGATGAAATTAAAGAAAGAGTTAGGGAGCTAGGCCAACAAATAAACAAAGATTACGAAGGAAAAAAATTAGTAGTAGTATCTCTTTTAAGGGGTAGCTTTATATTTGCAGCAGATTTAGTGAGAGAGATAGAAGTACCTGTACAAATGGAGTTTATGACTACTGCAAGCTATGGATATGGTGAAGAATCATCTGGACAAGTTAATATAATTAATGATATTAAGGATGATATAGCGGGTAGAGATGTATTAGTTGTTGATGATATCATGGATTCTGGCTTAACTATGGAAAAAATAATTGAGCACTTGAAGAAGAAAAATCCAAGCAGTATTAAATCTTGTGTTATGCTTGATAAGCCTGAAAGAAGAAGAACTGAAATCACACCTGACTATGTAGGATTTACAATTCCAGACTATTTCATAGTTGGCTATGGTTTGAATTATGGAGATTATTATAGAAATGTTCCTTATATTTTTTCATTTATAGACTAATCTTTAAAGAGCTGATTTTCAAAATCAGCTCTTTAAAAGTTTTCTTAATTCTTAATTAAATCGTCCATGTTATAATATCCAGGTTCTTTTTTAGATATAAATTTAGCGGCTCTAATAGCTCCTAGGGCAAATATGTTCTTAGATGAAGCAATATGTGATATTTCAATTGCCTCGTCATTACCAGCAAATATTACTGTATGTTCACCAACTATAGTCCCGCCTCGTATAGAGTGGATCCCAATTTCATTTTCATTTCTTTTATCGGTTTTAGTATGTCTTCCAAAAATATACTTCTTAGGCGTTTTTAAGCTATCATTTATTTTATCTGCAATTAAAAAAGCAGTACCACTTGGAGCATCTACTTTTAGATTATGATGCTTTTCTACTATTTCAATATCATATGAATTGCCCACTATCTTTGCTGCTTCTTGAACCAGTTTAGATAGTACATTTATTCCTATTGACATATTGGCAGATTGAAAAATAGGAACATTTATAGATGCATTTCTTATATTGTTCATATCTTGGGTGGAAAGTCCTGTTGTCGCAATAACTAATGGAGTATTAGTTTTAATAGCATAATCTAATAAACTATCCAAGGCTTCAGGTCTAGAAAAATCTATTATAACATCTGCTTTTTCCTTAAAGTCAAAAATATTCTTAAATATTGGGAAATTTGCCGTAATTCCTTGCAGATTTCTATCTATTCCAGCTGCTATCTCAAGCTCTTTATCTTGAGCAATTTGATTGGCTAATACTTGCCCCATCTTTCCATTACATCCATTTATTATTACCTTAAGCATGAGGACCTCCTATAGCATATTATAATTTTTAAGTTCTTTAATAAGAACTTTAGTTGCTTCTTCTGACATCTCAACTAATGGGAGTCTCAAATCACCTACATTCATGCCTAGTAGATTCATAGCTTTTTTTATTGGAATTGGATTTGTCTCTATGAATAGAGCATCTATTAATGGTTTCATTTTAAGCTGAAGATGTTTTGCCCTTTCAATATCCTTTTTCAAATAGCTTGCTACCATATCATGGGTATCTTTTGGAAGTATATTAGCTATTACAGATATGACACCTACTCCTCCTAAAGATAGTAGAGGGACTACCATATCATCATTGCCAGAATAAATAGCAAAGTCTTCTGGACACAAGCGAGCTATTTCAGCTACCTGACTTATATTGCCACTAGCTTCTTTAACTCCTCTTATGTTAGGATGCTTGGAAAGTTCAGCTAATGTACTTGGCAGTATGTTAAAGCCAGTTCTTCCAGGAACATTATAGACTATTATAGGGATATTTACACTATCTGCAATAGCATTGTAGTGAACTATAAGACCCTTTTGAGTAGATTTGTTATAATATGGGTTTACTATGAGTAATCCATCTACTCCAAGACTTTCTGCTTTTTTACTCATTTCAACTGTATGTTGAGTATTGTTGCTTCCAGTTCCTGCAATAACAGGAATTCTTTTATTTACTATGTTTACCGTATATCTGATAGTTTCAATTTTTTCATTATCTGTCATAGTAGCAGCTTCACCTGTTGTACCACAAATGATTATTGCATCAGTATGCTCTTTAATATGCCACTCTAGCAGCTCTCCTAGTTTATCAAAATCCACTTGATTATTTCTAAAAGGTGTAATGATTGCAACTCCCGAACCTTTAAACAAAATTACTGGTTCCTCCTTTCCTATGATAACTATAGATTACTAACAAGAAGTTTATTTTTCTACCTCTTAAATATAGTATATTATCTTATATTTAAAAAGGGTACAGAATATACAATAGTAATTGAATTTATCCAATATTCAATGATAGAATAGAGTGTAAGCAAAATTCATATTCAGGGGGTCAATTAATGGTAAGAAATAATTCAAGGCCTTCAATAATTGAGGCTAATTCTTTTTATTTGTTTATTGGTATTATTCTATTAACTCTTGGTGCATATGTACAAAGTAAAGGAACATATTCTGGTCTAGTAATTACTGAGTATGTAATTATACTTGCACCGACTATATTCTACATGAAAATGAGAGGATTTAGTCTCAAACATGTACTTAGACTAAATAAGATTTCACTTAAGCAAGTGCTGCTGATTCCACTGATAGTCATTTTTTCTTATCCAATTGGAGTGTTTTTTAACTACTTAATGCTAATAGTTCTAAACTATTTTGGGAAGGTAAGACCAAATCCTGTTCCAATACCGGAAAATGGTCAAGAAATGATAATAGGGCTTATAGTAGTAGCTTTATCTGCTGGAATATGTGAGGAAATAATGTTTAGAGGATTCATGATGAAAGCATATGAAAAGCTAGGTATGAAATTAAGTATAATATATTCAGCAATATTATTCGGATTATTTCACTTTAATATTCAAAATTTATTAGGACCGATTTATTTAGGCATAGTATTTGGATATATTGTGTATAAAACAGATAGTATTTTTGCTTCTATGATTGCCCATGCAGCTAATAATGCTTTTGCTCTAATATTAGGAATGTGGGTATCTAAAATTGAAGTAAATCCAGAGTTAGCTTCAGAGATAGCTTCTTCTGGAGTAATATCAGATACAGCGGCTATGCTGCTGGGAGCTATTGGTGTAGGAATTATAGCAGCGATTTGCGGAGTGATAGTACTCTTTCTACTAAAGCTATTGCCAAAAACCAAAAATAATACTGCTGAGAATATAGAGCCTATTACTCAATTAGATACAGGAACCGTTATTCATGAAGAATTAGAAGTTAGTACAAAAGAAGGTATACTATCTTATGCCCCAGTATTTATTGTAATATTAATGTTTATTTATGGAACATATATGTTTTTTAAAATATAAATTAGATAGGGAAAGATTAAAGGACCTACCTGGGGAAAGTAGGTCCTTATTAATGTAAATTAATATATACAAAATATATATTAAAGGGGGAGTGGGAAAGTAGTATCTTTCACAAGCCATAGTTTAACATATAACTATCAAATTAATCAAGTGGAAATGTTAACTTTTAAGCAAACTTAATAGTTATTTAAATTGCGTAACATTTGTATTACAGATTGATAAGAATAAAATTTCTCTTTTTTTCAAATAATAGCTAAAAGGAGGAATGTTGTTATGAAAAATAAAAAGTTAAAAATTGAAACACCACAAGATAAATTGAAGTATGAAATAGCACAAGAACTAGGGCTAATGGATAAGATTAAAGAAGTGGGGTGGGGAGGACTTACTGCAAAAGAAACAGGGCGAATTGGGGGTATCATGACTGTAAGAACTAGAAATAAAGCTAAAGGTAAAGAAAAATAATTATAAAAATTGAGCAGTTGAATGCTTTATTAAATTATACTAAAATTAAATAGACATTAAATAACATGTTAGAATTATAAAAGGGGACAAAATTATGAATGCATATATAGAGTTTGCGCGTATTTATGATGAATTGATGGAAGATATAGATTATTGTAGCTGGATGAAGTTTGTAAAATACACTTTGGACGAATATAATAAAAAACCACGAGATGTATTAGAAATGGCATGCGGCACAGGAAACTTTACTAGGCTTTTATGTGAAGAGGACTACAATATAACTGCATTTGATTTATCTGAAGGATATGTTATCCATGCATATGATAAGCTAGACACATACAGGAATATTCGACTGATAAAGCAGGACATGGTAAGATTTAATATTAACAAAGAATTTGACATGGTAATATCTGTTTGTGATAGTATAAATTACATAACGAATTATTCAGAGCTTGTGAAAACCTTTGATAATGTGTATTTGCATTTAAGAGCAGGTGGAGTGTTCATCTTTGACGTAAATTCACATTATAAATTAAAAAAAGTAATAGGAAACAATACATTTGTTGAAGACAAAGAGGATGTGTTTTATGTTTGGGAAAATGAGTATGACGATGTACATGATATCTGTGAGTTTTATATAACTTTTTTTGTTAAAGAACAGGGTTTATATAAAAGGTTTGATGAAGTACATGTTGAAAAAGCATATGCTTCATCAGACATTGAGAATGCTCTTAGAAAATCCGGTTTTAGTGTTATAAATGTATATAATGGATATTCTAGAGAACTGGTTAAGGACGATACTGAAAGATTAACTTATTTTGCTATAAAATAGTATGTTCCTCTTATGCTTAAGTGTTGAATAAATAGGGATTTATCTGGGAATATTAATTGACAAAGAGCTAACCATATGATAAACTAGCAATTGTAAGTGGATGTACATAAAAGAGGTTCATCTGCAAATTTTTCAGTATATGGAGGAATGTTTTAAATGGTTAAAGGTACAGTAAAATGGTTCAATGCAACAAAAGGATATGGATTCATATCAACTGAAGCTGGAGAAGATGTATTCGTTCACTACTCAGCTATAACAGGAGATGGATTCAAGACTCTAGATGAGGGACAAAACGTTGAATTTGAAATAGTTCAAGGTGAAAAAGGACCTCAAGCTACAAATGTTACAAAACTATAATCGACTATTATTCTAAACTTTTTATATATAGTTTTTTGACGGTAGCACAGCCCCTTTACGGGGCTTTTATATTTTTTGATTATTTTTAATATTTTAGGTAAAATATATAGGTAGATAAAACACATAAGTTATAATACTACAACTTCTAATATACTACAGGAGGATTTTTATGCAGGATTATATTATAAGGGCTATGGACAGAGAAGGCAATATAAGAGTTTTTGTTGCTAATACGACTACCTTAGTCAATGATGCTAGAAACATACATAATACTACCCCTACTGCTTCAGCAGCTATAGGTCGTACGTTGACAGCAGCAGCCATTCTAGGAACTATGTTAAAGAACCAAAAAGAAACAGTATCTATTCAGTTAAAAGGGGGAGGGCCAATAGGCACAATATTAGCTGTAGCTAATAGTAAAGGAGAAGTAAAGGGCTATGTTGGAGATCCCACTGTTGAATTACCATTAAAAGATAATGGAAAGTTAGACGTAGGTGGTGCAGTTGGACAAAGTGGAAAGATTACTGTAATTAGAGACTTTGGATTGAAGGAACCTTATATAGGTCAGTCTGATATAGTGTCAGGTGAAATAGCCGAAGACTTAGTTAACTACTTTGCTTACTCTGAACAACAGCCATCAGCAGTGGCTTTAGGTGTACTGGTGAACAGAGATACATCAATTAAAGCAGCAGGCGGTTATATAATTCAGGTATTGCCAGATGCAACTGAAGAAGCACTAGATAAACTTGAGAGCAATATAGCAAATGCTGAGCCAGTATCATCCCTAATCGATAAGGGACTTACACCTGAGGAAATTTTGTTGCATGTATGTAGTGGCTTTGAAATGGATATAAAGGATAAATCCCCAGTCGAATTATCTTGTGATTGTTCCACTGAAAGGATACAAAAAGCTTTAATTGCTATAGGAAAAGATGAATTAGAGAAACTAATTGAAGAGGATGGGGAGGCAGAGTTAGTTTGCCATTTTTGTAATAAAAAATATCATTTTGATAAAGATGAGTTAAATTGCTTGTTAAAAGAAGCACGTGCACAATAGAGAGAAGCTGGAATATTTTTTTTGAAGAAAACCTATTGACAATACTGTCAAAATATTATATACTAAAATCTGTCGCTAGGGAGGAATTACGCCCAGATAGCTCAGTAGGTAGAGCAGGGGACTGAAAATCCCCGTGTCGGTGGTTCGATTCCGCCTCTGGGCACCAGCTTCATAAATAGCTTGGTGCAAAGTAATCTATATGCATAATTGGCTTAGAGGAATGTGTTTTATTTTGCGGAAGTGGCTCAGTGGTAGAGCATCGCCTTGCCAAGGCGAGGGTCGCGAGTTCGAATCTCGTCTTCCGCTCCATTAATTTTATTGTTGGAAGCAGTTAGTTATCCTGTAAGGATTTCAAGTTGTCTATCCAACGAACTATAGCAAGTTATAGGTAGGTCATTCACACACAATGAGTACCAAGTTTATGCGAGTGTAATGGGTAAATAAATTGGTGTTGTGAAACTGATTGAACTTAATCGGCGACATAGCCAAGTGGTAAGGCAGAGGTCTGCAAAACCTTTATTCCCCAGTTCAAATCTGGGTGTCGCCTCCATATACTAAAGCATACAGTCTTCTTTTAAAGAAGACTTTTTTGTTTTTTGTATTTATTGTTTTAGATATGATATATATTATTATAGTCAAATTATAATGAGGAGCGGGTAATCGTGTGCACAAACCCATTTATCCCTAAAGGAAGAGCAAGAATTGCAATTATTGATGGTAGAGCTAGCCATAAAGTTAAAAAGGGTTTAAAACTGTTAGGAGTGAATGCAATATATACATGTAAATGCGATGAATTATATGAGTCAATTTCTTACCATCCTGATATAGTAATACATCCTATTGATTATAATAAGGTAATAGTTGCTCCTAATGTATATGATTATTACAATGAGATTCTACCTTTTTATGGGGTAAAGGTAATAAAAGGAGAAAAGAAACTCGGTAGAAACTATCCAGATAACATTGCATATAATGTAGCAAGGATTTCAAGATACGCAATACATAACACTAATTTCACTGATGAAAAGCTTAAATTCTATTTAGAAAAAGAAGGTGTGGAATTTATACATGTTAAACAAGGATACTCAAAATGTTCACTAGCAATAATAAGTGAAAAAGCATGTATTACTTCTGATCCTTCAATTTATAAAGAGCTAATAAAGCATAGTGTGGACGTGCTTATGATAGAAGCAGGATTCATTGAATTACCAGGACTTAATTATGGTTTTATTGGAGGAGCTACGGGTATATTATCAAAAAAAGAATTACTCGTATCTGGAACACTTATAGAGCATCCTAGCTTAAACAGAATAAATGAATTTTTGAGAAAACATAAAATAAAAATACATTATTTAAGTAATAAAAAAATAATTGACATTGGTTCAATAATTACTTTTTAATACATTTATTACATTCCAGTTATGAGAATATAGCTTTATATTAAACATATACTACTATTACAGCAGAAAGGAGTGAGACAATTGAAATTACTTACAATTGCATCTAAAGTTGAAACAGATAATATATTAGAAAACTATATTGATATATTTAAAAAAGAAGATTTAATTATAGAAAGAAGTGTAGGAAAATGTGGGGACTTCTTTCTAATTGACTATAACTTAAGTAATAAAAGTAGCAAAAAACATAAAAATATTAAGAACGTATTCAAACATTATATGGCAAATGGTATTGCTGATGTAATTATAGACATTTACCAAGAAAATATAGTTGAGAGATTATTACATTATAATCTATGTTATTTTGATAAGGAAGAAAAAGAAAAAATTAAAGCAAGTACTTTAGATTATCTAAAGAAAAATGAATACATTAATACAGAGGGGATAATATATAAAATTAGCAAGAAATCTAGAATACTAAAATCTATAATAGACTTTTTAGAAGATAATGATTCTATTAATATAGAGGGATTTATAAACTTTAGATTAAAGTACTATTTGGATACTATAGAAGATGCTATTGATAAAAATATTGAAGACTATTTTGCTGAGAAAGAGTACAGAGAGTTCATAAAAATACTTCAATATTTTGTAGAAGTCCAAGAGCCTAAGAGGGAAGTAGTAAATATCATTTTTACAAATAACAAATATAAATTAATTGATGAAAAAAGGTTAGCAATAAACAATGAATTTTTAGAAGAAATAAGCGAAGAACTATCAGAGATAGATATTAATTATGATGATTTACTTATAAGTTCCCTTATAACTATAGCACCTAGGAAAATTATTATTCACTTAGATAGTGGAACAAATAATTTTGACATAATAAACATAATCAAAAATATTTTTTTAAGCAAAGTAACTATATGTGAAGGCTGTGATCTATGTTGTAGCGATGTTTCATCTCATCCTTTCAAAGGATATTAACTTTGAAAGGATGGCTTTTTTTATGACCTAACCCGATTTCCCGAATGTATTTTTCGGGAAATCGCTGGTAGGTCAAACGCAACGAGCTCCAAATTTATGTGAGCGATAGCGAGCAAATAAATTTGTGATGCGAGACTGCGGCAAATGACCTAACCCGATTTCCCGAATGTATTTTTCGGGAAATCGCTGGTAGGTCAAATGCACCAAACACCAAATTTGAACGACCGGAGGGAGTAAGCAAATTTGCGTTTCGGGACTGCGAAGTATAGATTACATTATAACTATCTTTAATGCTCAAACTAAATATGGTATAATAAGTCGCATAATGTTGATAGAAGGTGAGATTATGTTAGTGGTAAAAGTTTTAGTATTTGCACTTATTGGAGCATTAATAGGATGGATTACAAATCTTATAGCGATAAAGCTGTTATTTAGACCATTTTATCCAATAAGGGTTCCTGTACTCAATTTCAGTATCCAAGGTTTAATACCAAAACGTAGGGATGAAATAGCTAGTAGTATAGGCAATGTTATTGAACAGCAGCTTTTATCATTTGATGAACTTGTAGATAAAGTGATGGAAGATAAAAATATATCACAGATTAAAACAACTATTAAGAATAAAATTAATGAGGTAATTAGAGACAAGCTTCCGTCAATTATACCTAGCTTTTTAAAGAATATGATCTATTCATATATAGATGATTTTATTGAAAAAGATGGGGATGCTATTATTAACGATTTAATAAGAAAGAGTATAGATAAAGCTTCAAAAGATATAAGTATATCAGAAATTATTGAAGACAAAATTAAGGCCTTTGAAATTGAGAAAATTGAAGAAATAATTATTTCAATAGCTAAAACAGAATTAAAACATATTGAAATACTAGGGGGAGTTTTAGGATTTATTATAGGTGTAGTTCAAGGTATATTGGCAGTCTTTGTATAAGGCTTTTTAGGATCAAAAAATTCAGGAAGCAAAACTACTTTACAGGTCATACAGTATATTGCTTCCTGAATTTTGTTATTTTGTTTTTAGATTTGCTAAGTAGCTACTACGTGTGAATTATTATACTGGTCGAATATATAGTCAAGCTCTTCTCCAGTCATAGTCTCATTTTCTAGGAGATATTCTGAAATTATGCGAAGTATATTTTTGTTTAGATTGATTAGTTGTAGTGCATCTTCATAGCAACTATTTATAATCTTCTTTATCTCTCTATCCACCTTATTAAATGAATATTTAATATACTGTTCTTTTATTGCTATATTTCCAAGTGAGCTCATTCCATAGCTACATACCATTTCCTGTGCAATTTCTGTAGCTTTAATAAGATCATCCTTAGCTCCTGTTGTGATTTCTCCGAAAATAGCAAATTCAGCGGCCCTACCTGCAAGAAGTACTTTAATTTTATCAAGAAGTTCTTTTTCAGTAAGTAGGTATCTTTCTTCATCTGGCATTCTCAAAACATAACCTAGTGCTTGACCTCTAGGAACTATTGATATCTTTTGTATCATATCCACATTTAATAGCTTTCCAACAAGAGCATGACCTGCTTCATGATAGGATACAATGTTTTTTTCTTTATCTAGGACAGTTGGATTTTTTACTTCTAATCCCGCTACAACTCTTTCGATAGCTGAATTAAAATCATTTATATCTATTACTTTCTTTTTATTTCTAACAGCAATTATAGCTGCCTCGTTTGCAATATTAGCTAGTTGAGCACCAGAAAATCCATGGGTTTTCTTAGCTAAGTCCTCTATATTTATGCTTGCATCTAAAGGTTTATCCTTAGTGTGAACACCAAATATTTCTTTTCTAGCTTTAACATTAGGATTTCCTACATAAATATGTCTATCAAATCTTCCAGGCCTCAAAAGAGCCTCATCTAACAGATCGAGTCTATTTGTGGCTCCTATGACTATAACAGTTTGTGATCTGTAAAAACCATCCATTTCAACAAGAAGCTGATTTAAGGTTTGATCTTTTTCATTATTACTATCAGAATTTCTTCTTGAACCTATGGCGTCTATTTCGTCTATGAACACTATACTAGGAGCTTCTTTTTTAGCCTTTTCAAATAAAGTGCGAACTCTTTTAGCTCCTACTCCTACATACTTTTCAACGAACTCAGAACCACTAGCATATAAAAAGGTTGATTTTGTCTCTCCTGCTAAAGCTTTTGCTAGTAGGGTTTTACCAGTGCCTGGAGGACCATAAAATAAAACACCTCTAGGAATTTTAGCTCCCATTTTAGTGTATTTTTCAGAGTTGTTAATAAAATCAGTAATTTCTTGAAGTTCTTCTTTTATCTCATCTAATCCTGCAACATCTTTAAAAGATATCTCAGGCTTATTGTTTTCATTAGTAGAATCCTCTCCTTTCTTTTTCTCACTACTGAAAGAAGCTGGGACTAAGGATGGTTTAGAATCAAGTCTTAAATAATATACTAATACTATTAAAGTGACTATCCAAATAAAAAATCTATCACCATTTGTAATATTAGATAAATTTATACTAGAAAAATACTTTTCATAAACTAGAAAAGTAGAAATCGATAGGCAGATTATTACAATTATAAATGTCAATTTCTTTTTCAAGATATCAATCACCCTCTTTGCTGTTAAATTTTAAATTGGTACTATTATTTTAACCAATGTTTATGTTAATATTAGATAAATAAGGTTCATGTAAAAGAAAAATAATGAAAAATATTTTTTTAATAAGTAAAAAAGATTTGACAACTGTTCAATGATTGCATATAATATACTAAGAATTGTATTAGGGATAAAACAAAGTAGAAGTATCCGCTTCTCACCTTATAGCATAGAGCTCATAAGGTTAATATTGACGATTTATAAGTATTGTTGTACTTTTTTGTCGTTTTTAATGCGGATAGTTTCTACTATCCGCATTAATTTTATTTAAAAATTTCAGGAGGTGTCTTAATATTAAAGAACTTCAGGTAAATGAGGAAATCAGAGAGAAAGAAGTTAGGCTGATTGATGTTGATGGAGAACAGCTTGGCATTATGTCATCAAAAAAAGCTTTAGAGCTGGCAGATGAAAAAAAGCTAGATTTGGTTATGATTGCTCCAAATGCAAAACCGCCGGTGTGTAGGATAATGGATTATGGTAAATACAAGTATGAACTTGCCAAAAGAGAAAAGGAAGCAAGAAAGAATCAGAAGGTTATTACTGTTAAAGAAATTAGACTTACACCATCTATTGAAGCCAATGATTTGAATGTCAAAGCTAAGAGAGCCATTGATTTCTTGAAGGATGATGACAAAGTTAAAGTTACAGTAAGATTTAGAGGAAGGGAAATGGGCCATACTGAAAAAGGAGAAGAGGTACTTAGAAAGTTTGCTGAAATTACTTCGGAGTATGGAGTCATAGATAAACAACCTAAACTCGAAGGTAGAAACATGGTAATGTATTTGAACCCAAAAAACTGATTACTTGGAAGGAGGAAACACTATGCCAAAAATGAAAACACACAGAGGAGCAGCAAAAAGATTTAAGAAAACAGGGTCTGGAAAGCTAAAGAGACATAAAGCATATAAAAGCCACTTAACAGGAAAGAAATCTCCAAAAAGGGTTAGAAATTTAAGAAAAGCAACATTAGTTAGCTCAGGAGACGAAAAAAGAATAAGACCATTATTACCATACTAATTGGATGAAAGAGGAGGAGAGAATAGATGGCTAGAGTAAAAAAAGCAGTAAATGCAAAGAAAAAACATAAAAAAATATTAAAGTCTGCAAAAGGCTATTATGGTGCAAAGAGCAAACTTTACAGACCAGCTAATCAAGCTGTAATGAAATCTCTTCAATATGCATATGTAGGACGTAAATTAAGAAAGAGAGATTTTAGAAAGCTTTGGATAACAAGAATAAATGCTGCAGCAAGAATGAATGGTATGTCTTACAGTACTTTCATAAATGGATTAAAGAAAGCTAACATTGAAATAAATAGAAAAATGCTTTCAGAAATGGCAATTCACGATGCACAAGGTTTTGCAAAATTAGTTGAAGTTGCTAAAAATGCTTAGAAAATAAAAGTTCCGATTACGGAGCTTTTTATTTTTCTCTTTTTAGTTTTGTTAACAAGTATAAGTTTATTGAAGTATTTAATTGGTATAATAATAAGTAAAATCAAAAATCCAGTGTTAGGAGTAAGTGGTTATGATAGGAAATAAACATATAAATTTTAACCCAGCCCAAGTGCTTTCATTTGGATTTGCAGGACTTATTATTGTTGGTGCAGGACTTCTTAGTTTGCCGCTAGCTTCTGTAGATGGAAATAGCATAGGTTTTATTGATGCTTTATTTACTTCAGCTTCAGCTGTCAGTGTTACAGGATTTGTAGTAGTTGAAACAGCCACGCACTGGACATTATTTGGAAAAATCGTTATAATTATTTTGGTGCAGATAGGCGGCTTAGGAATTATGACAATGGCCACGCTAATAGCTTTGCTTCTTGGAAAAAAAATTACCTTAAAGGAAAGGATTCTATTACAAGAAGGTTTAAATCAATTTTCCTTAGAGGGAGTAGTAAAGCTTACAAGATATATAATCATATCTACACTATCAATTGAAGCAATAGGAGCTGTTTTATTAGCAACAAGATTTATACCTATATATGGTATTAAAAAGGGTATATGTTTTTCAATATTTCACTCTATTTCAGCTTTTTGTAATGCTGGAATTGATATTACAGGAAATAGTATTGTTCCTTTTGCTGATGACGTAATAATAAATTTAGTATTAGTTATTCTTATTATTGCTGGAGGACTTGGCTATTCGGTATATATAGATTTAATAACCAATAAGAAAAATATTAAAAAATTCAGTTTACATACAAGGTTTGTGTTATTGTTTAACACAATTTTATTTGTTATTGGTTTTGCTTTTATATTTGTGATGGAATACAATAATCCTAAGACATTAGGTAATCTACCACTTGTTGAAAAGATAATTGCATCCATTTTTCAAGCAGTAAGTCCAAGGAGTGCTGGATTTTATAGTATAGATATTAGTGGACTTACTTTACCTACTACTTTTCTTATAATCATGATGATGTTTATTGGAGGTTCTCCTGGCTCAACTGCAGGTGGTATTAAAACTACAACCTTTGGAGTTTTAATAATAACAATAGTATCTGTGCTTAAAGGAAAAACAGATGTAGAGATATTCAAGAAAAGAATACCACATGAACTTATATATAGAGCATTAGCAGTGATTGGATTAGCTTTTTTTGTTGTGATATTAGTCACAATGATTCTAACCTTAACAGATGCAGAAAGCTCTTTTCTAGACATTTTATTTAAAGCTACTTCTACTTTTGCTACAGTAGGTCTACATAGAGGGGCTATACCTAGTTTATCTTTTTTTGAGAAAATAGTTTTTATACTGACAATGTTTGCAGGAAGAGTGGGACCATTGACATTAGGATTTGCATTAGCTAGAAGACAAAGTAAGACTAAGGCTAATTTTAGATATCCAGAAGGAAAGATAATGATTGGATAGGATGGTGGATAAATGAAGCAATTCGTAGTCATCGGTTGCGGAAGATTTGGGACTAGTGTAGCTAAAACCTTATATAATCAAGGTCATGATGTACTAGCTATTGATAAGGATGAAGAAATTGTACAGGAAATTTCTGATTCTGTTACATATGCTGCACAAGCAGACGTAGAAGATGAATATGCATTAAAGGCCTTAGGTATTAGAAACTTTGATGTAGCAGTCGTTAGCATAGGATCTGATATTCAAGCATCTATTATGGCAACTCTTATAGTCAAAGAATTGGGTGTAAAGACTGTAGTGGCAAAGGCACAGAATGATGTTCATGCAAAGGTTTTATATAAAATAGGTGCAGATAAAGTAGTATTTCCAGAAAGGGATATGGGCGTAAGACTAGCTCATAACCTTGTTTCTTCTAGCGTAATCGATTATATCGAATTTGACCCGGATTATAGTATAGTTGAAATAACTGCCACAAAGGAATGGGAATACAAAACACTTAACGAGCTTAAGCTTCCTTCAAAGTATGGTATAAATGTAATAGCAATAAAGAAAAAGGTAGGATTAAATATTTCGCCTAATGCAGACGAAGCTATTATGCCAGGTGATGTACTAATAGTAATAGGTAGCAACACAAACCTTGCAAATCTAGAAAAAAAAAGTGGATTGAGGTTATGAATATGAATGAAATGATAACGAGTTCATCAAATATCATGATAAAAGAAATAAAGTCGCTTTATAGAAAAAAAGATAGATGGACGAAAAAAAGTTTTTTTATAGAAGGAATAAGAGCAGTTGAGGAAAGTATTTTATCAAATGCTAAAATTTCTTATATAGTATATTCTGATATGCTTTTTCACATAAAGGGTGGAGAAGAGCTATTAAAAAAAATTCAAAGTAGCAATTATAAGCTAAACTATATATCAGATAAATTATTTAAAGAAATATCAGATACAGAAAAACCACAGGGTATTTTAGCTGTAGTAGAATATGATTTAAAGACAATAGATAATATTCTAAAAGAAAAAGATAACTTTATAATTCTTTTAGATAGATTACAAGACCCTGGAAACATGGGCACTATTATTAGAACAGCTGATGCCTTTGGTTCAAATGGTGTTATAGTAACTGAAGGCTGTGTTGATGTATTTAATCCTAAGACTATTCGTTCTACTATGGGCTCTATATTTCATATTCCTATTTTATATTATAAAAGTTCTAATGAGGCTATAAGGGACTTAAAGGACAAGGGTATAAGAGTAGTTACTACATCACTTGATGCTAAAGAATTCTGCTTCGATGTAGACTTTATAAGGGATTTTGCGCTAATAATAGGAAATGAAGCCTCTGGGGTATCAGAAGAAGTTATAGCTGATTCAGATTTGCTAATTAAGATACCTATGCCAGGCAATGCTGAATCTTTAAATGCTGCCATTGCCTCTTCCGTAATAATGTACGAGGCTTTGAGACAGAGACAGAGCAGAGATTAAAAGTTTAAAAAATCAAAAAATTTAGTTTACATATTCCTTGTTTTTTGCTATACCTCGTGCTATAATCTTAGTAAATAGCTTAGAGAGGTGTTTTATACTATGTTAAATGCAGAGTTTTTCTGGAAACTATTTGAGCTAACTGGTTCTATTAACGCCTATCTAGTTTACAAAGCGCTTATGATGAACTAATAAATTAATATCTAAAAGTGATGATAGAGAAAGTATGTATTTAAAAACTTTGAGAGAGGAAGTGTCGTAGGCTGAAAGCACTTCTATGTTTGAAAATACAGAAGTTCACTCTTGAACTGCTAGGTTGAAATAGTAGTAGACTTATGCCGGTTTTTTTACCGTTAACATAATGAGTGATTTGATGAACAATCAAATTATTAGGGTGGTACCACGGAAAGCCTTCGTCCCTTTGTGACGGAGGCTTTATTTTTATGACCTAATCCGATTTATGACCTAACCCGATTTTCCGAGTGTTCTGTCATCTGAGCGTTAGCGAAGAATCTCGCATTTTGTGAGGATTTGATTGCATTAGAAGGAGGGAGTTTAAGTGGAATATATAGTTAGTTTCTTTGCCTTTTTTATTATCTATTTTGGTATAACCTATACATTTAGTGTTATAAAAGGGAAATTCAATATAAAAGAATCAGATAGCATCAAGCAAAAAGGGAAGACTAGAAATAAAAGCACTAGAAATTCTAGTAATTCAAGAAGCAATAGCATAATTCAGAAAGACAACAGCGAATTTCATAGAATTCTTAAGAATTCTTTAGTAATTAGCTTTGTTTATATAATTATTATATTAATATTAAGTTTCTTTAAATAGTTTGGAAGGAGCGATGAAAATGAAGGAAATGCTAAGCAATATAAAAGAAAATGCACTAAATGAACTAAGTAAAATTGGCAAATTAGATGATTTAGAGCAAATAAGAGTCAAGTATCTAGGTAAAAAAGGAGAATTGACTGGAGTACTTAGAGCAATGGGTGGGCTATCATCAGAAGAGAGACCTATCATAGGTCAATTAGCAAATAAAGTAAGGGGACTAATTGAAGGAGAAATTGAAAGGGCTAGAGAAAAATTTAAAGCAGAAGAAAAAAACAGAAGACTTCAAACTGAGACAATTGATATTTCAATGCCAGGAAAGAGCATAGAAAAAGGTCATAGACATCCTCTAATAGGAGTAATGGAAGAGTTAGAAAATATCTTCATGAGCATGGGGTTCAGTATTGTCCAAGGTCCAGAGGTGGAAACAGTATACAATAATTTCGATGCATTAAATTCCCCTGAAAACCATCCTTCAAGGGATCCATCAGATACATTCTATATTACCGATGATATATTGCTAAGGACTCATACTTCACCAGTGCAGATAAGAGCTATGAAACAAACTAAGCCACCACTAAGAATTGTATCTGCTGGTAGAACATTTAGATTTGATGATGTAGATGATACACATTCTCCTATGTTCCATCAGTTAGAGGGATTAGTAGTAGATAAAAATATTACAATGGGAAATTTAAAGCATACAATAGACATGTTCATAAAAGAACTATTTGGAAGTGAGATGAAAACTAGATTTAGACCACATTACTTCCCATTTACAGAACCAAGTGCAGAAGTTGACGTATCATGCTTAAAATGTATGGGTAAAGGCTGTGCTTCATGTAATGGAACAGGTTGGAGTATGGAGCTTTTAGGCTGTGGAATGGTACATCCAAATGTTCTAAGAAATTGTGGCATAGACCCTGAGGTATATAGTGGTTTTGCATTTGGACTTGGTGTAGATAGAATTGCAATGGTTAAGTATGGAATAAACAATATAAGACTACTTTTTGAGAATGATATGAGATTTTTAAATCAATTTTAAGGAGAAGGAGGACTAAGATATGCTAGTACCTGTTAAATGGCTTAAAGAATATGTTGATATAGATGTAGATTCAAAAGAATTAGCTGACAAACTGACTATGTCAGGGTCTCATGTTGATTCTATTGAGGCTGTAGATAAAGGAATCGAAAATGTAGTAGTAGGAAAGATTTTAGAAATAGCTCAGCATCCAGATGCAGATAAGCTAGTAATTACTCAAATAGATGTAGGAACTGAAGTGATTCAAATAGTGACTGGAGCAAATAATATTAAAGTAGGTGACTATATCCCAGTAGCACTAATAGGGGCAAAGCTACCTGGTGGAGTAAAGATTAAGAAAGGGAAACTTAGAGGTGTAGAGTCAAACGGAATGCTATGTTCAGCTCAAGAGCTTGGCATAAGTGAAAATGTAGTACCAAAGGAAAATAAAGACGGGATTTTTATATTAGATAAAGAATATACTCTAGGCCAAGATATAAAGGAAACCCTAGGACTTTATGGAGAGGTTATTGACTTCGAAATAACTCCAAATCGTCCTGACTGCTTGAGTATTATAGGAATGGCTAGAGAAACAGCTGCTACACTAGGAAAACCAATGAAGCATTTAGACATCAAAATCAATAATCAAGTAGACGATATTAAGGACTATTTTAATGGAATAATAGTGGAAGCTAAGGACTTATGCAATAGATACTATGCAAAGGTAGTTAAAGACATAAAAATAGGTCAGTCACCAATGTGGATGCAAAGAAGGCTTATGGAAGCAGGGGTAAGACCTATAAACAACATAGTAGACATTACAAACTATGTAATGCTAGAAATTGGTCAGCCATTACATGCTTTTGATCTAGATAAATTATCAGGTAAAAAGATAATTGTAAGAAGAGCATTAGAAGGAGAAAAGATTAAGACTCTTGATGGAGTAGAGAGAAGCCTAGATACTTCAATGCTAGTAATTGCAGATGATAGTAGACCTATGGCTATTGCTGGAGTAATGGGAGGAGAAGATAGCGAGGTTACAGATGACACTAAGACTATACTTATAGAATCTGCAAACTTCGATGGAAGAAGTGTAAGACTTACTTCACGTAAGGTTAGTTTGAGAACAGAAGCATCTGCAAAATATGAGAAAGACTTAGATCCTAATCTATCAGATATAGCTTGTAACCGTGTATGTCAGCTTATAGAAGAAATAGGTGCAGGTACTGTAGTAGCTGGACATATTGATATCTATGAAGGAAAAGCTGAAGAGAGAACTCTAGAACTTTCGCCAGAAAAGGCAAATAGATTACTGGGAACAGACATTGAAGCCAGTGAAATGATAAAAATGTTAAATTCCCTTGAACTAAATTCCAAGCTTGAAAATGATAAAATAGTAGTTTCTGTACCATCTTTCAGAAGGGACTTAACTATAGAGGCAGACTTAATAGAAGAAGTAGGCAGAATCTATGGAATAGATAAGATTATACCACAGCCTTTAGTAGGGACTCTAACTAAAGCTGAGAAAACATTATTTAGACAGATAGAAGACAGAGCTAAAACTATATTAACAGGTGTTGGACTAAATGAAATTACCACATACTCTTTTATAAGTCCTAAGCAATATGACAAATTAAACATAGCTGAAGACAGTATGAAAAGAAAATATGTTGGAATAAGAAATCCATTAGGAGAAGATTTCAGCGTAATGAGGACTACTCTTATTGGAAATATGCTAGAGGTTATGACAAGGAACTATAAATATGGAGTAGACAAGGCATGGGCATATGAAATAGGAAGTACATTCACACCTAAGGAGCTTCCAGTTAAGGAGCTACCATATGAGAACAGAACCCTTTCTATTGGAATGTATGGCAGTAGCGACTTCTATACACTAAAGGGAGTAGTAGAAATCTTATTTGAAAAGCTAGGAATTAAAGACTATGAATACATTAGGGAGAAAAACGATCCGTCATTCCACCCAGGCAGAACAGCTACTATAACATTAGGGAACCATGTACTTGGAATATTAGGTGAAGTTCATCCTGATGTATTAGACAACTTTGGAATGAAAGAAAGAGTATACGTAGCAGAGCTTAACTTTGAACTAATAGTACTACATTCTAATCTAGATAGGAAATACATTCCACTTCCAAAGTATCCATCAGTTACTAGAGATATAGCATTAGTAGTTGATGAAGGGATTATGGTAAAAGAAATAGAAAAAATAATAATGGAAAACAGCAAAAAGCTAGTAGAAGCTATTAAGCTATTTGACGTATACAAAGGCGGACAGATAGAAAAAGGTAAGAAGAGTGTTGCTTATTCAATTACCTATAGATCCCATGAAAAGACACTAACAGACGAAGACGTAGCTAAAGTTCATGATAAAATAGTAGAGAAACTACAAGAAAATTTAAATGCAACATTAAGAAGCTAATAAAAAGAGCAGGCAACTGCTCTTTTTATGACCTAACCCGATTTCCCGAATGTTTTTTTGGGAAATCGATGGTAGGTCAATCAGAGTGAGCACCAAATCTATTGAGGGAAGCCAAGTAAATAAATTTGTGTTGTGAGACTGCTCTATGCAAATAATTGAATTTTCAAAATAATAAAAAAATAGAGGAAAAAAGATATCTATAGAGAATTAATATTTAAGAATAAAAAATTATATTTAAGGGGGGCTTTTATGAATAGGAAAAAGCTGTTTAAGCTATTGTTAGTTTTGGTAGTATTATCAATGGTGTTAGTATTACCTGTTTTTGCAGAGGATGCCACTGGGGAAGTTTACCAAAGTAGCTTATATGCCACGTTCTGGTCTCTGGTTCCACCAATTATAGCAATTGTGCTAGCTCTTATTACAAAGGAAGTATACAGTTCACTCTTCATAGGTATAGTCAGTGGAGCTTTATTGTATGCAAATTTCAATCCACTTAAAGCCTTTGATGCAATGTTTACTGAAGGATTTATACCTTCTCTAGCAGATGGTTGGAATGTTGGTATATTGATTTTCTTAGTTACTTTGGGAGCTATAGTAAGCCTTATTAATAAGGCAGGCGGATCTGCAGCCTATGGGAAATGGGCAAGTCAAAAAATCCGCACAAGAAAGGGAGCCATCCTTTCCACTTTCGGACTTGGTATACTCATATTTGTGGATGACTATTTTAACTGTCTGACTGTTGGAAACATTATGAGGCCTATTACAGATAAGCATAAAATTTCTCGTGCAAAATTAGCCTATATTGTAGACTCTACGGCTGCGCCTATATGTATGATAGCTCCTATATCTTCTTGGGCTGCTGCAGTTACTGGTATTGTTGAAGGTTATGATGGATTAGAACTTTTTATTCGTGCAATTCCTTATAATCTTTATTCACTTTTGACTCTAGCAATGATAATCATAATTACTTTATTGGGAATTGAATATGGTCCAATGAAAAAGCATGAAGAAAATGCTATTTTAAAAGGTGACCTCTATACAACACCAGATCGTCCATTTGAAGGTCAAGATGTAGAAATGCATGCTGGAAAAGGAAAGGTTATAGATCTTGTTCTTCCTGTACTTATACTAATATTTTTCTGCATATTTGGCATGGTCTATACTGGTGGCATTCTAGAAGGTGCAAATATTGTCGATGCTTTTGCTAACTCTGATGCTTCTGTAGGATTGTCACTAGGCTCTTCCTTTGCACTTATTCTTATTATGATATATTTTATGGCTCGTAAAGTGCTTAGCTTCAGTGAATGCATGGAATGCTTCCCAGCAGGATTTAAGGCTATGGTTCCTGCTATCCTTATCCTTACTTTTGCATGGACATTGAGTGGAATGACCAGTTTACTTGGTTCAAAAGAATATGTTAGTGGGATTTTTGCAGGTAGTGCAGCAGGGCTTAAGATATTCCTGCCAGCCATAGTGTTCCTTATAGCTATTGGAATGTCCTTCTCAACTGGAACATCATGGGGAACCTTTGGTATCCTGCTACCAATAGTGGTTGCAGTAGGGTTAGAGCCTGAGCTTTTGGTAATATCAGTCTCTGCTTGTCTTGCTGGTGCTGTTTGTGGTGACCATTGCTCACCTATTTCAGATACAACTATTATGTCTTCTACTGGAGCTATGTGCAACCATATTAATCACGTCTCAACTCAGCTTCCTTATGCATTAACAGTTGCAGTAGTGTCCTTTGTAGGCTATATCATAGCAGGTCTAATACAATCAGCTTGGATTGTGCTTCCTATATCTATTGCAATGATGCTTGGTACACTTTATGTAATTAAGATACTTACATCAAAAAAATCAGACTTAAATAGAACTCAAAATCCAGTATAAAAAATATTATTTAAAATCACTATTTCATGATATAAAGATATAATTTTAAAAATTATGGGTTGCTGAAATATTTCAGCAACCCATTTAAATTTTACAAATCATTGGCTAAAACAACTACAGAGTTATATGTATTTTAATGTATCATACTATTTAAACTATTTTTAAATAATTTAATTACTTTTTATTTAAATAGAAGGAATTTACATAAATAAAAAGAATAATATAGTAAGATGCTTTAAAAGGAGAGGTTTGCTATGGCAAATAAGGAAAGAGTTATAGTTAATATAAATGGTCAAGAGTTTTCTGTATTAGGTAGTGAATCTGAAGAATATATAATGGGTATTGCAAAGATTGTAGATGATAACATAAAAGAGATAATGAAAAAGAATAAAAAACTAAGTCAGACTATGGCCGCTATATTAGCTGCATTTAATATGGCTGATAAATATACCAAAACATTTAATGAATTAAATAAGATAAACCAAGAGGTGGTAGAGCCCTTAAAAGAATTTGAGAAGATGAAAAAAGACTTAGATGATAGCAATAGCAAATTACAGGGGCTTAGAGACGAATGCAATAACTATAAAGATGAATTATTACAATCCAAAAGAGAAATAGAAAATCTTAACAAAACTATTAAACAGTATGAACAGGAGTTAAAAGCTAAAGAGGACGAGATAAATAAAGTAAATAAATCTGTAGACGATCTTCAAAACAAACTTTTTGAGGATCAAGTTGAAATGGTTCAGCTTAGAAAAGAGCTAAGAGAGGCATTAAAAATGTTAGGTATGGATTAATGTATAATAGTAATCTGATTAGATAAAATATTATTGTACAAAAAAACTAATAACATTATAATATAGTTAGCTTAATTATGAGAGTAGAACACTACTCTTTATTTTTTACAAGAATGTGATGAAGCAGGTATTTTTAAATCACTTTAGGCCTTATGTTTGTTAACTAGGAGATGAGTTTATGATAGATAAAGTAGAAATATTAGCACCAGTTGGGAGTATGGATGCTCTTTATGCAGCAGTGGAAAATGGTGCAGATGCTGTATATTTGGGAGGTAGGATGTTCAATGCAAGACAGTATGCCTCTAATTTTAGTGATGAAGAACTAAAGAGCGCAGTAGAATATGCACACCTGAGAGATGTTAAGGTGTATGTTACATTAAACATTTTATTGGATGATAATGAATTAAAGGAAGTAATTGACTATTTAGTTTTCTTATATAACATTGATGTTGATGCGTTAATAGTTCAGGATTTAGGTTTGGTTAGAATAGTAAGAAAGCTTTTACCTGATTTTGAGATACATGCAAGTACACAAATGTCTATAAATAATTATCTAGGAGTACAGTTTTTAGAGGGACTAGGCTTCAAGAGAGTAGTTCTTGCTCGTGAATTGTCAACTGAAGAGATAAGTTATATAAGAGAAAAGACTAGTGCAGAATTAGAGGCATTTATACATGGGGCACTATGTATCTGTTATTCTGGACAATGTTTAATGAGCAGCATGATAGGTGGTAGGAGTGGCAATAGAGGTAGATGTGCTCAACCATGTAGAATGGCATATTCTATAGTAAATGTTGAAACAAATAAAATAATAAGTCCAAAGTTCGAGGAGAAATATATTCTAAGTCCAAGGGATTTAAATACAATAGAGCATTTAGAAGAAATAATAAATTCTGGAATAGTTTCATTAAAGATAGAAGGTAGAATGAAAAAGCCTGAATATGTGGCAGTAATAGTAGACAGATATAGAAAGGAACTAGATAGAGTTTTAGGAAAGCATAGTCAAAAGCTTGCAGAAAAAGATTATAGGGATATGGCTCAAATGTTCAATCGAGGCTTTACAAAAGGATATCTATTAGGAGACTATGGAAAAGACTTTATTTCTTTTGATAAACCAAATAATAGGGGAATATTAATCGGAGAAGTTATTAAAGTGGACAAGAATTTTATCCATATAAGATTAGATGATGACCTAAGCAAAGGAGACGGAATAGAGATAATAGGTAAAAGTGGAGAAGGTCATGGCCAGATAATAGATAAAATAATTGATGGTAATGACACTGTCCAAAAAGGCATCGAGGGAAAAGTTATAAAAATAAAGCGTATTAGTGGTGTAGAAGTAGGAGCTAAAGTATATAAGACCTTTGATTTGTCACTTAATACCGCCGCTGCTGAAACATATACAAATAAGGAGAACTTCAAAAAGATTCCTATAAACATGGCAGTAGAAGTAAAAATAGGTCAACCAGTAAGGCTAGTAATTATGCAAGAACAAAACTATATTGATGTTTTTAGTGATGAAATAGTAGAAAAAGGTATTAAGATTTCTTTAGACAGAGATAAGATAATTAAGCAGATGAACAAGCTAGGAGATACTCCATATGTTGCAGAAAACATAGATGTTGATTTAGAAGAAGGTGCAATGCTACCTATTAGTGCTCTCAATGGGTTAAGGAGAAAAGGTATAGAAGAGCTAAATAAAAAAAGAAGTAATTTTAATAATAGAGTAGAAGTAATATCAGAAAAACTTAGAGAGGGTATAGCTCAAGTCTTTAACTACTCTAAAAATGAAACTAACAGACAAAGAAAAACTAGTGTAAAGATTAAGTCAAATTCACAATTTAAGCAGCTTGACCTAAATAAACTAGATAGAATTTATTTAGACTATAATCTAGAGATTGAAGATCAAATTAAAGAAGTAAGAAAATATAATAAAGAAATCTATATCTCTACAGAGAAGATTATCTCAAATGAAAAGTTTGATAAGATGGAAAAGGCATTTAATAAAATAATTGACGATATAGATGGAATAAGTACATCAAACATAGGAACATTAGAGTTTATTAGGAATAGATATAAAACAAATGTTCATTGTGATATAGGACTCAATATTTTTAATAGCTCAACAGTTAAGATATTGTCAGAGTACGGAGTTAGTAGTCTGACGCTTTCACCAGAGTTAAAATTAACCCAAATCTCAGAGATATGCAAAAATAATGTAATGGAGTATGAGGTTATAGGATACGGATATTTGCCATTAATGATAACAAAGCATTGCCCAATGTCCCTTGTGAAAGGCTGCAAGAATGATGAGGATTGTAGTAGCTGTGAGCTTGCTAGTGGTTATGGTTTATATGATAGAAAAGGCATGACATTTGAAATGAAGAGAAAAGGAAAATCTACTATTATTTATAACAGTCAGCCTTTAATTGTTGTAGAAAGCATTCACAAAATTTTTTCGGCTGGCATGGATATGATGAGATTAGATTTTACTATAGAAAAGGATAATGTTAAACTAATTCAAGAGTTATATTATAATTATATAAATGAAAAAATTGATAACTATGAGATGCAACAGATTGTTGATGAATTAAAAAGTAAAACTGGTAACACAACAGGACACTTTTTTAGGGGAGTTTTGTGATTAAAGCATTATATGCTTAACAAGGAGGTTTTTATGAACGAAAAGACTTTAAGAGTACTTGAATATGGAAAAATTATTCAAATGCTTATAGATAAAACAGAGTCTAGCTTAGGAAGAGAAATAGCAGAGAAGCTAGTTCCAAGTACAGATTTAAAGGAAGTACAGTATTCTCAAAATGAAACAGATGAGGGAGTAAGCCTTTTAATCAAAAGAGGTAGCGCGCCACTTGGAGGAATACATGATATTTTGATTGAAGTTAAGAGGGCTGAAATTGGTTCAGTCCTTTCTCCAGGAGGACTGCTTAAGATTGCAGATACATTAAGAGCTACTAGGAGAATAAAAGGATTTTTGGGACAAGACAAGGGAGATAAAGACTCAAACTATCCTATTTTACAAGAGCTAATTAATGACTTAAACACATATAAGGATATAGAAGATGCTATATTTAATGCTATCATTAGTGAAGAAGAGGTTGCTGATAATGCAAGCCCTCTTTTAAGAAATATTAGAAAACAAATTTCATCAAAGAATGATGCCATAAGGACCAAGCTTAATTCCATAATTAGCTCACAGGCTAATAAAAAGATGCTACAGGATGGAATCATAACTATAAGAGAAGGTAGATTTGTAGTGCCTGTAAAGCAAGAGTACAGATCTAGCTTTCAAGGCTTGATACACGACCAGTCTTCTAGCGGTGCTACTTTATTTATTGAGCCTATGGCAGTAGTTCAACTGAATAATGAGCTAAAAGAGTTGAAGCTTAAGGAAAAAGCCGAAATAGAAAGAATACTAGCAGAGCTTACAGAGCACGTTGCTTCTGTAGCAGAAGGAATTAGAGCAAATCAAAAGATATTAGCAAGAATTGATTTTATTTTTGCAAAGGCAAAGTTATCCTTATCTATGAGGGGAATGAAGCCAGATTTAAATGACAAGGGATACATTAAAATTAAAAATGGTCGTCATCCTCTTCTTGATGTAGACAAAGTAGTACCTATAGATATTTATATAGGAGATGACTTTAATTCCTTAGTTATCACAGGACCTAACACAGGTGGAAAGACAGTAACATTAAAAACCTTAGGACTCTTTACTTTAATGACACAGTCTGGCTTACAAATTCCTGTAGATTATGGTACAAAGATGGCCGTATTTAAGAATGTATTTGCTGATATTGGAGATGAGCAAAGCATAGAGCAAAGCTTAAGTACATTCTCATCTCATATGACTAACATTGTAGATATTCTAGACCATGTAGAAGATAATAGCCTAGTGCTTTTTGATGAGCTAGGAGCAGGTACAGACCCTACTGAAGGAGCAGCACTTGCCATGGCAATATTGGACCATCTATATGGTAAGAATGTCATCACTGTAGCGACTACACATTATAGCGAATTAAAGATTTATGCCCTAACTACTCCAGGTGTAAAAAATGCTTCTATGGAATTTGATGTGGAAACACTAAGTCCAACTTATAAGCTTTTAATAGGGGTGCCAGGGAAATCTAATGCATTTGAAATATCTAAGAGACTTGGCCTAAATGATTTTATAATAGATAGTGCAAGAAATTTGGTATCAAAGGAGAACATAGAATTTGAAGATGTATTAGCTAGTATAGAGAAAGACAGAAAAGAAACTGAACAAAATAGAGAAGAAACTAAAAGATTGAAGGAAGAAATAGAAAAGTTAAAAAGTGAGCTTCTTCAGAAAAAAGAAAAAGCAGATAGTATGAGAGATGAAATAATAAGAGAAGCAAAAAAAGAAGCTAGAAGGATAATCAGAGAAGCAAAGGAAGAATCAGAGAGTTTAATAAGTGAGATAAGAGAGATTTCTACAGAGATTGAAAAAGAACATAACAAAAAACTACAAGAAGCTAGAGATAAAATAAAAAGAGAACTACAAAAGGTTGAAGGAGATATTACCGAAAATATAATAGTTAAAAAAACAAGCAAGCCTCCAAGAAATTTGAAGCCAGGTGAAAATGTTACATTATTAGGTTTAAATCAAGAAGGCGTGGTGCTAAATGAGCCAGATGAATCAGGTAATGTTATGGTACAAGTAGGCATTATGAAGATAAATGTTCATATTTCTACACTAGCTAGAGCTGATAAAGATGGAAAAGCCAAGGATAAAACTGCAGTTAAATCAATAGTTAAATCTAAGTCAGCTTTTGTAAAAAATGAGCTAGATTTAAGAGGCAAGAATTTAGAGGAAGCAATGCTAGATGTAGATAAATATTTAGATGATGTATATATAGCTGGCCTAAAGACAGTTTATATTATACATGGAAAGGGTACAGGTATTTTAAGAGAAGGTATAACTCAGCTGTTAAAAGGACATAAACATGTAAAAAACCATAGATTAGGAAACTATGGAGAGGGCGGTACAGGAGTAACAGTTGTGGAAATCAAGTAAATTTAACAACTATTATACATGAAGAGGGATGATGTTATGTATTTAATAAGTGCTTGCTTAGTAGGTATTGACTGTAAATATAGTGGAGGGAACAATCTTAATCCTAAAATCGTCAAACTTTTAGAAGAGAAAAAGGTAATATTAGTCTGTCCTGAGCAGTTAGGCGGGCTGACAACTCCTAGACTTCCTTCTGAAATTGTATATGATGAAGATGGCAACAAAAAGGTAGTAAACATAGAAGGACAAGATGTAACGAAAGAGTTCTTTAAAGGTGCAGAGGAGACATTGAAAATCGCCAAACTAATGGGAGCAAAAGTAGCAATACTCAAAGCAAAGAGCCCATCATGTGGAAAAGGAAAAGTATATGATGGACAATTTAGACATGTACTAGTTGATGGAAATGGGATAACGACTGACCTCCTTGAGAAAAACGGTATTAAAGTATATACCGAAGAAGATGATATTGATTTCTAAAAAAATATGGGGGTGTTAGGATGAAGAGAGGATTAATATTTTTCTTAGTATTAATTATTTCAGTATTTAGTTTAATAGGATGTTCAAAGAATAAGGGGAAAGATAATAATGATGTTACTTTAGCTGATGGCAATGATGTCCAGACAGAGGATCCTGTAGAACAAGAGGATAATACCACAGATATAGAAAAAGCAAAATATATAGATTTTGCAGTATATTTGAAGCATAAGGACTTACCATATATATTTGGAGAAAGATTTGAAATAAAGTCAGATGATCCAATACTTAAGGAAAAGACCCTTGAAGAAATAGCACTAGATAAACTATTTAATTATGATCTGGAAAGCTTTATATCTCCAGTTCCTAAGAACACAAAGATATTGGGGATTGAAAAAAAGGATGCTATAGTATATTTAGACTTATCAAAGGAATTTGTGAATAATATGCCCAAGGATAAAGCATTAACAAGGATGGCTATAGAGGCAATAGTTAATACTCTAACTTTTTTCCCAGAAAATGAAAAGGTTGTGTTTAAGATAGAAGGGGAAACTATTAAAGAAATTAATGGAGTTAGTTTAGACAAGGAATTTATTTTTAGTACTGAGTTTATACCTGAGAAATAAAAATTATTTACTAAAATCCCCTTGTTTTTAGTGGCAGCATATGCTAATATTTATTAATAAATAAATGAAATTCTAGGATGAGGAAAGTAGGTTATACTGATTGTTATAGCGAGTCAGGTTGGTGGGAGCTGACACATAGGTATATCTGAAGAGAGCCTCGGAGGAGCTATCTGAACTTAAGTAGGATATGCCGCTCCCCTGCGTTAAAGGGCTTGAGTGGGTATACTTATCTATACCAATTAGAGTGGTAACACGGGATCATATCTCGTCTCTTTCATTAGAGACGGGATTTTTTTATGACCTAACCCGATTGTTTCGGACGCTTTTCCGAAAGAATCGTTGGTAGGTCAAACGCAATGAGCATCAAATTCATGTGAGCGACAGCGAGCAAATGAATTTGTGTTGCGAGACTGCGGAAAATGACCTAACCCAACCTATCATCCTGAACGAAGTGAAGGAACTCGTATTAATTAAGACTAGTATTAGCAAAATTATAATATATAAAAAATATTAGATATAAAATTAAGGAGGCAAAAATGATTGATTTTAGAAAAGAAATTGGAAAGCTTGTAAGTGCTAATTTTGAAAATTTAAATGAAGAAACAATATTAGAATTACTAGAAGTGCCACCTTCTTATGATCTAGGCGATTATGCAATGCCGTGTTTTAGACTAGCAAAGGAGCTTAGAAAATCACCAAATATTATTGCTCAGGAAATAGCAGAAAATATAAAGGGAAGCGAATTGTTTGAGAAAATTGAGAATGCTGGACCATATGTCAACTTTTTTATAAATAAAAAAGTCCTTAGTGAAACAGTGCTAAAAGAGGTTTTTGAAAAGAAAGAGATGTTTGGTTCTACTAATATCGGGAAAGGACAAAATGTTACATTTGATTTTTCATCACCAAATATAGCAAAGCCTTTCCATGTAGGGCATCTTCGCTCAACAGTTATAGGTAATTCACTATATAAGATTTATAACTTTCTAGGATATAATTCAATAGGAATCAATCACTTAGGAGATTGGGGAACCCAGTTTGGAAAAATGATATCTGCGTATAAAAGATGGGGCGATGACGAGGCGCTAAAAAAAGAACCTATAAAAACCCTTCAAGCTCTTTATGTAAAATTTCATGAAGAAGCGGAAAAAAGCCCTGAGCTTGAAGATGAAGGAAGGTTATGGTTTAAGAAGCTGGAAGATGGTGATGAAGAAGCTAGACAGATTTGGAAGAGATTTGTTGATTTAAGTTTAGAAGAATTCAATAGAATTTATGACTTGTTAAAAGTAAAATTTGATTATTATACAGGTGAAAGTTTCTATGAAGATAAAATGGCAAGAATTGTAGATATGCTAAAGGAAAAGGACCTTTTAGTAGAAAGTGAAGGTGCATATGTAGTTGATTTAGAAAAGTATAATATGCCGCCTTGTATAATACTTAAGAGTGATGGTACTACTATTTATGCGACTAGAGATATTACTGCTGCAATTTATAGAAAAGAGACCTATAATTTTGCAAAATCTATCTATATAACTGATTATTCCCAAAATCTTCACTTTGCTCAATGGATGAAGGTAATAGAGCTTATGGGATATGAGTGGGCTAAAGATCTTTATCATGCTTCATTTGGAAGAGTCAGTACAGAAGAAGGAAGACTTCAAACAAGAAAAGGAAATGTAATTTTACTTGATGATCTATTAAACAAAGCTATAGAAAAAGTAAAAGTAATTATTGAAGAAAAAAATCCTAATTTAGAAAACAAAGATGAAGTAGCAAAGATGGTAGGTATAGGTGCAGTTATTTATAATGATTTAAGTAACGGAAAAATGAGAGATATTGTATTTAACTGGGATAGAATGCTTAGCTTTGAAGGAGAAACTGGCCCATACGTTCAGTATACCCATGCTAGAGCTAATAGTGTCCTTAGCAAAGCAGGTCATGAAATTACATCAGATGTGAATTATTCATTAATTACAAATGACGAAGCTGTAAATGTAGTTAGACTATTGTATACCTTCAAAGATATAGTAATCTCAGCCATGGAAAAGAACGAACCATCTTTCATTGCTAGACATGTCATGGATATTGCACAAGCATTTAATAAATTTTATCATGAATGTCCAATTATCGTAGATGATAAAGAACTTCAAAAAGCAAGATTATTAATAGTTTATAGTGTTGCTACGGTAATTAAGATAGGTCTAGGTTTACTAGGAATAGATGCCCCACAAAAAATGTAGCTAACAAATAGATAGATTCTATAAAAGAAATATTCTCCATGAAATAATTGTGGATGGATATTTCTTTTTTGAAGGGATTATTTTTTATAGTCCGTCTATAGTTATAAGTAATTAGAAGGAGGATTATTTGATGCAAAAAAAGAAAATAGGGGTTTTCACATTTGCTATAACGCTTATTTCTCTAGGTATCTTGTTACTTATAAGAAATTTTATAGAAATTGACTTAAAAACAGCAATTGGCATTGCTTGGCCAAGTATTATAATACTTTTTGGTATAGAAATTATTATCACCAAGCTAGTGCTATCAAGAAACTCTGAAGAGACAAAGACGTATATAGATCCCTTGAGTGCAATCATACTGAGTATTATAATAGTTATTACATCAATCTATTCAAGTTTTAGTTTTGACAGAGGTTTTAGTTTTTTCTCAATTGTTAAATCTATTGATTTTGGAGATTTCTCTAATGGTGTGTTAAATTATAAGGATGTATCAACTTATAAATACGACTTTACAATTGAATCAATAGGTAAGGAAGAGCTAGAAGTTATTAATCGATTTGGTGATGTGGAGGTAATTGGAGACTCAGTGGATAATATAGAAATATCAGCAGAGATTAAAATCAATTATAATGATAAAGCCTATGCAGATGAATTATCAAAAAAAATTGTTAAGATTGATGATAAAGGAAGTCTTACAAGTATAGTCTCAGATTTCGCTGGTACTAAATATGATCAGAGTAAAGCAGGAAACATAAGCATCAGCTATTATATTCGTACACCATCACATATGAGAATAAATATAGAAAACGAGTTTGGAGATACGATTTTAAAAGGCCTAGAAAAAGATGTAGAAATTAATAGTCGACATGGTAATATTGAAGTATCAGATATTTTAGGCTTTGTAAAATTAGACAATTCCTTTGGAAGTATTGATGTTACGAATATTAAAGGTAATGTAGAAATAGATAATCAGCATGATGAGATATATGTTGAGAATGTAGAGAAAGATATTACAATTAAATGTAAATTTGGAGATGTAGAGGTTGAAAAAGTGGGAGGAAATTTAAATTTAGAAAATGAGCATGCAAATGTTGATGTAGAAGACATCAAAGGAGACCTCTATATTTATGGTAGATTTGGAAATATAAATGTAGATAATGCAAATAAATTCATAAAAGTAATTTCTAAAAATGGAAACATATCATTTAAGACTGAGAAATTAGTTGAAAAAGGTCTAGAAATAGAAAATGAGTTTGGTAATATAGATATTACAGTTCCATCAAAGCAAAGTGGTAGCTTTAATGTAGTAGCAGAGTTTGGAGAAATTGAAAATACGTTAGGCTTAAATGTTACTGAAGGTATTACAGAGCAGAACATAAATGATTTCATAGATAATACTAATATAAAATTCTATATAAGAAGTAAAAACGGAAACATAAACCTTAACACAAACTAACTTCTTAGGAATTGGGGTGGTGGTAACAATTGAATGAAGAACGTATAGTTTGTGAGCTAAAGGCGGGAAATTATACTGTTTTTAAAGAAATAGTTGATTTATTTAAAAATAGGGTATTTGGGATGGCCTATAAGTTTACAAATAGCTATGAAGAGGCTCAAGACTTATCTCAGGAAATATTTCTTAAAATATATAAGGAAATAGGTAGCTTTAGATTTGAAAGTAAGCTTTCTACTTGGATATATAGGATATCAATAAACACATGTCTAGATTGGAAAAGAAAAAACAGTAAGATTAAAATACTAAGTACAAGTATAATTAACGATGATGATGAAACTGTTGAGCTTGATATCAAGGACGATAAACCTTTGCCTGATGAGGTCTTTATTCAGTCTGAGAGTCAAAGGGAAGTACATGAACTAGTTTATGGGCTTCCTGACAAATACAAGACAGTAATTATAATGTATCATTTTAACAATATGTCTTATCAGGACATTTCAATAGCACTGAATATTCCTGAAAGGACTGTTGAAACTAGACTTTATAGAGCAAGAAGACTATTAAAAGATGAGTTGACAAAGCTAAATGAGAGAGGTGGATACAAGTGGAATGCAAAGAAGTCTTAATTTTGGTTGATAAATACTTTGAAAATAGACTTAGCGACATTGAAAAGCATAATGTAAAAAAACACCTAGAAAAATGTAATAGGTGTAAAAAAGAATATGAAGACTTAGGTTTTACTTTTAGTATCCTAGACAATCATTTTATTAATGCACCAGATAATTTAGTAGATGATATAATGATGAAAATAAGTAGCTTTGAAAATTCTAAGAAGAAAAGTGCAAAGCTTTTAAAGAATCTAGGCTCTAGCTTTGTAGCAGCAGGAATAATGCTTTCATTACTTAACTTTTCAGATTATGATTTGAAAATTATAGCAAGAGGTTTATATAGAAGTGCTTTTGAATTAAATCAAGTTGTGACTAACCCTATTATTAAATTATCAGAAAGCTTAAAACATCTAACAAATTATAATAACAATAATATGAAATAGATAAAAGGAGGTAGGGCGTATGAAATGTGAATACCATAAGAATCTAGAATCAAGCCACATTTGTGCGGATTGTGGAGTAAGTATATGCAGAGATTGTGCAGTTGATGATAATGGAAAAACAATATGTTTAGAATGCGCAAAGAAAAAAGGGTTGCCAATTATAAAGAATATTTCTTATGAAAATAATACAAACAGCTATAATTCAAATAATCATTATACAGACAATCATAATAGAACTAATTATCAGTCAAGTAATGTAAACTACTATGGTGGAAGAGCTCCAAAAAAATATAGTACTTTTTGGTCAATTATCTTTTCTTTTCTACCAGGTGGAGGACACATGTACTTAGGATTAATGAAAAGAGGACTTCAATTTATGCTGTTGTTCTTTGGAACTATTGCTTTATCTGGTCTCATTTATTCAGCGGACTTTCTAATATTCTTTGCTGTAGTTGTGTGGTTCTATAGCTTTTTTGATTGCATTCATATGAGAAAGAGGCTTGAGCATGGTGAAAACGTCGATGAAGATTTGATCTTTCCTATAGATACTAAAAACTTAAATGCAAAGCATCTAGGAATGGCATTTATAATTTTAGGTGGACTAGTATTACTAAATGAGCTTTTTGATCAACTAGTTTATATAGCTAACAGGATGAACATCTACTCTGAGTCTGTTAAAGTCACTATAAGGCTTATAAGAGAGTCAATATTTCCTGTAGTACTGATAATTATAGGTTTCTTTTTACTAAAAAGAACTAAGAATAATGTTAATGATTAAGCTAGGATTCCTAGCTTTTTCTTTTATTTTTTTAATAGTTTCTGCTATACTATATATAGCTTAACTGAGAGGTGTTACTATGCTAGAAACTAATATAGAAAAATTTATAATATGTGCCTGCAGTGAAGAAGTTCGTAGATATAAAGAAAGCTTTTATCAGCCCGATGAGCTAGAACATGATAAAAATCAATGGACCTATATAGTGGAGCTTATGATTATTACTATTAAGTCTCTTATTCCTGATGAAGTCCACCATGGTTCAGTAATAGATTATAAAAGATTTAATGAAGAGTTAAAACTATGGTATCACTATAGACATGGAGATAATATTAGCTTATTAGGAAGTTTATATAATGATGAAAAAACTTATTGGGACTATGAAGATGATAGCATATTTTCAAGAATTACTCCTATAGTCTTCGTAAACGAAGATTGGATAGTAGCTAAAAAGGAAGTATTAAAGAACATTCTTTACTCTTCAGGAAATATATACTCCATTTTTGAAGGACTAGCTCTTAGTAAGCTGTTTTTTTTGCTTATTAATAATATAAGTATTAATTATGATGAGCTAATTAATCAAATTAAAGAAGAAATGATTTGCTTTTCACAAAAGGATTTTATTAGAATGCATTCTAAAGACTTTAAATTCTCATTAGATACATACAAAGGTAATTTTGTTATTGATTTTGAAAGAAAGCGTATCGAAATACTTAATATATTAAATGGGGTGAATTTAAGCTCGAAGTATAGTATTTTAAAGCAATCTTTAAATGTACTAAGAGAACAAGGGGAAAGTGGACTACCTACTTTTTTTCTTGGAGGTCTAAAAGGGTTAAAGTCAGTTTGCAACTATACTCCTATAAAGGATGAAGAGTTTATTAAAAGCTTGTGTGGTTTTTTGGTGAAGTTAAGGAAGGGAAGGTTTTCAGTTGAAAGTCTTAAAATAGATAAATACTTGTTACCTGATGTATTTCAATATAAGGAGGGAGATGTGTTTTTTCATACTTTATTGAAGAAATGCCAGGTTGTTAAGATAATAAATGAGCCTAAAAGAATAACAAGCTTCATAAGAACAAAAACAGGTATTTATAGATTTAGGAGATATAAAGGTTAGGATTAAGAAAGAAAAGTGGATAATAACCACTTTTCTTTCCTATAAATCTTTATTTAAATATTTTATAAATTCATCCTCACTTGTATCTGCCAATTCGCTTAATTCTCTAATAATGTTATCTTTTAGCTTAAGAAAAGTATCAATGTTAGTGTTCTTTCCTGTATATTCAAGGGCTTCTAATATTACCAACATGTCTTTTTTTGAGATTTCAGCAATTGATATTTTCTCGAATTCTTGCATTTTATTAAATCCCTCCTCTAGTGCATACTAATATAATTGTTAATTAATCTAATCTATTCTATTCTATAAAAAAAGATAAATACCTTCACTAATTTACAAATTTTTTCGCTAAAATTCTGTGAATTTTTTGGATAGTAGAATAATGCAATACTATTTTAACTATGGCTTTATAATTGCATAACACCAATAGACTAATAAAAAAATATATGTTAATAATATTGGAATATATAGCTTTTGTTTGATAATATAAGTAATGATACTATTACATAGTAATTAGAAGGTAGGTTTTAAAATGAAAATATTAATTACGACTTTAAATTCGAAATTTATTCATACTTCTCTTTCTATTAGATATTTGAAAAGTTTTGCTAAGGATGATTTTCCAAACATAGAGCTTGAAGAATATACTATAAATCAAAGTATAGATTATATAGTAGGAGATATATATAAGAAGGAAATAGATGTAGTAGCCTTTTCTTGTTATATATGGAATATTGAACATATACTTCACATATCAGAGGTGTTAAAACTAGTACGGCCTAATCTTAAAATTATACTTGGTGGGCCAGAGGTATCCTTTGATGGAGAAGATTTGATTAAAAATAATACATTCATTGATTATATAATTTATGGAGAAGGAGAAGAGACTTTTAAGGAACTTCTATTAGAACTTAAAAATGAGAAAGATGATTTAAGAAACGTAAAAGGTTTGATTTTTAGAAAGGGAGAGGAAGTATTTACAAATGAACCTCGACCTCTGATACAAGACCTAGATATAATTCCTTCACCTTTTGATGATGATTTGAAGAATTTTAAAAATAAAATAGTCTATTTTGAGAGCTCAAGGGGCTGTCCTTTTAACTGTAGATTTTGTCTTTCTTCAACTATTAAGGGAGTAAGATTTTTCTCTATTGAAAGAGTAAAAAAGGATTTAAAAAAGCTGATAGATGCCAATGTTAAACAAGTGAAGTTTGTAGATAGAACATTTAATGCAAGAAAAGAGTATGCCCTTGAAATAATGAATTTTATCATAGGACAGAACCCAAATAATATTAACTTCCACTTTGAGGTGACTGCTCATTTGCTAGATGATGAGGTTTTAAGCTTCTTAAAGAATGTACCAGAAGGGTTATTTCAGTTCGAGATAGGAGTACAGTCAACTAATCCTCAAACACTAGAGGCTATAGATAGGGTAACTAATATAGAGAAGCTAATGGATGTAGTGAAAAGGATTAAGAGCTATAATAATATACATCAGCATTTAGATTTAATAGCAGGACTTCCCTACGAAGATTTAAATAGCTTCAAGAATTCATTTAATGATATATATTCATTAAGACCTGAAAAGCTGCAGTTAGGATTTTTAAAACTTTTAAAAGGTTCTGAACTTAGAAACAAAAAGGACAAATATGGTTACAAATTTATAGCCAAACCACCATACGAGGTACTAGAGAGTAATTTTATTAATTATAGAGAAATGCTTAAGCTAAAGGCAGTAGAGGATCTAGTTGAGAAGTATGCTAATGAGCTCTATTTTGAAAACAGTCTCAATTATATTATTAGATACTTCTATCAAAAGCCTTATGACTTTTTCGAATCATTTGCTGAGTACTGGGATAAGAACGAGCTTAGCAATAAGGCACATAGTAGAACAGATTTATATAAGATACTTCTAGAGTTCTATAGTAAAAATATTGGTGAGCATATTCTATTATTTAGAGATATTCTTAGATTTGACTTTGTATATAATACTAAATCACCTACTATTCCTCATTTTATGAAAAACACTAATGAGGATATATCAAAAGCTAAGAAGCATGATTTTTTTAAGAAACAGTCAAACTTAGAAAAATATATACCTGAATATTTAAATATACCTACAAAAAAAATAATCAATGAGGTATATATTGAGAAGTTTAATTATGATATACTGGAAATTATAGAGAAAAGTTATAATTTAGATATGGTTAATACTTTAGATACCTATATTCTGTTTGTATATAATAATGACAGAAAGGTATTCGAAAGATGTAAATATTTTAATATAACCGAAGAATTTTTACATGAGGAGTGATGATTTTGGATATTTTAAAGGATTTATTATTAGTTAATAGGAGTACTCTGAGAAAAACTTCTAAACTATTTCTTAGCAATTGGGCAATTGTCTTTACAGGATTTGCATACACAATATTGAATATTGCTTTGTTCATTGTAATTGGTATACTCTTTAGTAATTCTATTTTGGGTTTCTTTTCTGGGATAATCTCAGCTATAGTTTCTAGTGCAATGATATCAAACTTCTTATATCTGCTTAACCAAATTATGAGATATGGAAAAATTACTTTTCAGGATTTTAAGGATGGGTTTACGGTTTATCTCTGGAAAGTGTATGGTGTGCTTTTTATTGGTTGGGCTGCAAGCTTTTTATATGGTAGAATTATAGAGCCTGTAATCTATTCTATCAACTATTCATTAGCAGGAACTTTAAGCTTCATTATAAGTCTTTTAGTTTTGATACTGATGAATGCTTTACCTGAGACTATATATCAAAAGCATTATTCTGCTTGGGAGACTGTGACCTATACATTTAATTTTGTAAAGGAAAATTGGATTGAATGGTTTGTACCTAATATCATAATGCTTGGAATATTTTATTTAGTTACTGGCAATGTTATAAGAGATGTTCTAGCTATAAGCTCAGGTTACTTCTTTAGCTTATCAATAAGAGGGATAGTACTCTATATAATAGGTCAAATTCTGTTTACATTTATCATGATATATAGAGGAATTTTGTTTGATACTTTAAGTACAAGCACACGAAGAAAGAGAGCATATATGCAGCATTTATACAAGTAATATATTAAGTTTTGTTAGAAAGACAGGTGAGGATTATGAAGGGGCTACGTGAATACTTTCTTGATAAGACAGAAAATATTTCTTTTATTGAGTTAAAACCAAACTCAATGGTATTTATTAAAGACTATAAAATTGAATCTGATATACCATTGCCTTTAATTATAGACGAATTAATTAATGAGATAAAGGAAGGAACTGCTAAGGATGAAGTAAAGGTTTCTGCTATTATTAATGGAATGATATATACCATTGGTGCAGACCCAGATTTTAAACATTGTGAACAGTATAAAGATATCCTTTATCATTATGATGAAAAAATAGAAGAGTATATATTGTATATTGGGCTAAAGAAGATTAACGAAAATGCTTTTGAAGAGGGAATTGTTTGGCTAAGAGCATTATATTATATTAATGATAAAAATTTAATGGGAAAATATAATTATGCTCTAGCCCTAGAAGAAAAAGCTAGAAGGTTATTTGCAATAAGCAATAATAAAATGGGCAACCTTTTTCTAAATAGATCAACTAATGTTTTTGAAGAGGTTATTAATGAAAACCCGAACTTTGATTTAGCTTATTATAAGCTTGGCTATCATTATAAAAATAGTCAGCAGTACGTAAAAAGCAGTTTAATGTGGAAAAAATATATACAACTAGGAAAAGACACCGAGCTTTTAGATGAGGTAAGAGATAACTTAGAGTCAATGCAGGATGATATAACATATGAGGAAGGATACAACCTAATATTATCAGGTAATCCTAATGAAGGTCTCAAAAAACTCTTACCACTTAAGGATAAATATGTTGACTGGTGGAACTTGTTTTTCATGATAGGTTTAGGATATAGGCAGTTAGGCATGTATCAAGAAGCCATTGATGAGTTCGAAACAGTGCTTGACTTTGTGCCAGACCAGGTAGAAGCATTAAATGAGCTTGGGCTTTGTCAGGCATTCATAGGAAATTATAGTGATGCAATTTCTAATTTCACAAAGGCTATTGAGCTTAAGCCAAAGGATTATGAAATAAGATGTAATAGAGGTATGACTTATTTACAAATCAATGATATTGAAAATGCAGAAAAGGATATCAATGAAGCTTATGAACAGTGCGATACAGACGAAATAACTATTGCATGTAAACAAGAGCTTGAAAAAATAAAGAGTATGGCTTAGGTCATACTTTTTTCTTTTCAACAAAATTAAGGTTTTGTAAACACATTGAACTAAAAGATAAAATTATGATAGAATAGTTTAGAGAAACGATTTCCTTTTTAAAACTACATATTCTAAAGGGGGGGATAATGTGCTTAAATACTTAACAGATTTGATCGAAATAGCAAAAGAGCAAACAAAGAAGAGACTAGCAGTAGCTGCTTGTCAAGATGAAGAAGTATTAAGAGCTGTTCACGAAGCTGCTATAAGTGGAATTGTGGAACCAATATTAATTGGAGATATGGATAAAACCCAGATGATTGCAAGGGAACTAGGAATATCTATAGAAGCATATGAGAAAATTGATGTAAAAGAGCTAGATAAAGCCGCTGAAATAGCAGTGAGACATGTAAGCAGTGATAAGGCAGATTTTATAATGAAGGGATTAATAGATACCTCCATATTATTAAAAGAAGTCTTAAATAAGGAATATGGATTAAGGACAGATAGCTTACTTAGTCATGTAATGATATACGAGGTACCTTCATATCACAAATTTGTATTTTTAACAGATGGGGGAATGAACCTAGAGCCGAACCTAGATGACAAGGTTAAAATAGTAAAGAATGCTACAAAGGTTTGTAAGGCTCTTGGATATGACAGGATAAAGGTAGCTGCTATTGCTGCAAAGGAAAAAGTAAATCCTAAGATGATTGCTACTGTCCATGCTGACGAACTTAAGAAAATGTGCAACGACGGATTATTTGAAAACGGAGTTATCATTGATGGACCCTTAGCTCTTGACTTAGCAGTATCAAAAGAAGCAGCTAAAATTAAGGGGTATAATAGCGAAGTAGCAGGAGATGCAGATATTCTTTTAGTGCCTAATATCGAAACAGGAAATGGAATCGGAAAGAGCTTAACTTATTTTGCAAATAGTCAATCAGCAGGTATCATAATGGGGGCAAAGGTTCCAATAGTATTAGTATCAAGAGCTGATTCACATGAAGCTAAGCTTTATTCGATTGCCCTTGGCAGTATGATTTCTGAGCTAAATTAAACTTGTCTCTGAAGCTAATGTTCATTAAGATTAGTGGCATAAGCAGTATTGAGTTTTATCAAAGTTATATTAAAGGGGGTAAAAAAGTATGAAAAGACTAATGACTGGAAATGAAGCAGTAGCTCAAGGAGCTTATGAAGCTGGGGTAGCTGTAGCTTCTGCGTACCCAGGAACTCCAAGTACTGAGATATTGGAAAATATATCGATGTATAAAGAGATATATTCTGAATGGGCACCAAATGAAAAGGTTGCTTTAGAGGTAGCTATAGGAGCATCTATAGCTGGGGCAAGATCCTTAGCTGCAATGAAGCACGTAGGAGTTAACGTGGCAGCAGATCCATTATTCACTTTTGCTTATACGGGAGTAAATGGTGGCTGTATACTTGTATCTGCAGATGATCCAGGTATGCATAGTTCACAAAATGAGCAGGACAATAGATATTATGCAAAATTTGCAAAGATTCCTATGTTAGAGCCAAGCGATAGTCAAGAAGCAAAGGATTTTGTTAAGATTGCATTTGAAATAAGTGAAGAGTATGATGCTCCAGTTTTACTAAGGCTTACAACAAGAGTGTGCCATGGAAAAGGATTAGTAGAAATTGGAGAGAGAAAAGAAGTTGAAATTAAAGACTATAAAAAAGATATAGCTAAATATGTTGCAACACCTGCAAATGCAAGAAAACGTAGAGTTATATTAGAAGATAGATTAGCAAAACTAGAAGAATTGAGCAATAATTCTGAGTTAAACAAAATAGAATGGAATGATAAAAAGATAGGAGTTATTACTTCAGGTGTAGCATATCAGTATGCAAAAGAAGTCTTTGGAGATAGAGCTTCATATTTAAAGCTAGGATTTACATTTCCAATACCAAAGGCAAAAATAAAAGAATTTGCTGAGCAAATAGAAAAACTATATGTAATAGAGGAACTAGAGCCATACCTAGAAGATGAAATCAGGAGTATGGGCATAAATGTAGTTGGTAAAGACGTTATTCCAGCTATAGGAGAGCTTAATCCAGATATATTAGCAGAAGTATTATTAGGAATAAAACCTGAAAAGGTAGAAGCTAATGCTGATAAGGTTGTTGGAAGACCACCGACTATGTGTGCAGGTTGTCCTCATAGAGGTTTATTCTATGTACTTAGCAAAAAGAAAAATGTAGCTATTACAGGAGACATAGGATGCTATACATTAGGGTCGGCGCCACCACTAGAAAGCATGGATACAACTATATGTATGGGGGCTAGTATAAGTGCTGGTCACGGATTTACTAAAGCTTTTGAAAAGGGTGGAAGGGACACTAAAGTTTTTGGAGTTATAGGTGATTCTACATTTTTCCATTCTGGTATTACAGGCTTGATAAATGTAATATACAATAGTGGGAATTTAGCTACTATTATACTTGATAATAGAATAACTGGGATGACAGGACACCAAGACAACCCAGGAACAGGTTACACTTTAGCAGGAGAAGCTACTCAGTTTATAGATATTGAAAAAATATGTGAGGCTATTGGTGTAAAAAATATAGCAGTAGTAAATCCACTAGATTTAAAAGAAACTGAAGAGGCAATAAATAAAGCTCTTAACACTAAAGAGCCTATGGTTATAATCACAAAGATGCCTTGTGTATTAAAGAAATCACCAACAGAGGAAGTAAAAGAATATAAACTAGATGAAAGAGTTAAATGTGTAGTAGATAGAGAAAAATGTAGGAAATGTAAGATGTGTCTAAGATGCGGATGCCCAGCAATATCATTTGATGTTAACTTAGGCTCCATAATTGATGAATCTATGTGTGTAGGCTGTGACGTATGTTTACAAATATGTCCATTTAATGCTATAGTAAAGGCGGGTGAATAAAATGTCTGATGTGAAAAATATTTTGTTTGTAGGGGTTGGCGGACAAGGAATAATACTTGCTAGTAAAATCTTATCTAAAGGTCTTATTGATGCTGGATATGATGTGAAGATGTCTGAAGTTCATGGAATGGCTCAACGTGGTGGTAGCGTAACCACACAAATAAGATATGGCAAAAAAGTTTATTCACCAATAATAGGTATTGGGCAGGCTGATATAATAGTGTCCTTTGAAAAAATGGAAGCTATGAGATGGATTGAACACTTAAAGCCACAGGGGAAGATGGTAGTGAATGACTATGCAATACCACCAGCACCAGTTTTATCTGGAAAAGTTAAATATCCAAAAGGAATAGTTGATGAGCTAAAAGATAAAGTTAATACTATAACTATAGACGCAGCAGAAGAAGCAAGACAACTAGGTAATATCAAAACACAAAATATAATTATGCTAGGAGCACTAATCAAAGCAATGGGAATCGACGAAGTAGACTGGGAAAGTGTTATTAAAGAAGAGGTAAAGGAAAAGTTTGTAGATATTAATTTGAAAGCATTTAATATAGGTAAAGATTTAGTAAAGTAGATAAATAACTGGAGCTAGGGGCGGACCTTAGCTCTTATTATATTGGCATTATTGCATATTCATATCTTTTTGTGGAATAATAAATATATATTAAAAAAGCACACTCAATGTTGATATAGCCTATAATGCATGCATTTAACATGAAGAGATAGTGGAATGAAATACCATTGACTAAGGTTGCTATAGTATGTTATATTAATCAAGTTGCTAATTTAATGCAAAATCATATTTACTTAAAGTCAACAAAAAATAAAAAAAAACTATTGACATTTGTTTTTAAATTTGATATATTGAATAAGTCGTCACTAAACGACAGAGTAAAACGAAGTGAAAAATAATTTAAAAAAAGTATTGACAAGACATAAAAAAAGTGTTAATATTATAAAAGTCGGCTCGACAAACCGGCGGTAAAAATATTTGAA
>NZ_FMDO01000022.1 GCF_900095305.1 Proteiniborus sp. DW1
GATAATAGCATGCGGAAGTGGCTCAGTGGTAGAGCATCGCCTTGCCAAGGCGAGGGTCGCGAGTTCGAATCTCGTCTTCCGCTCCATTTTTATTAACTAACTATGCGGGTGTAGCTCAGTGGTAGAGCCCCAGCCTTCCAAGCTGGTTGCGAGGGTTCGATTCCCTTCACCCGCTCCATTTTTCTAGAAAATATTTGAAACATTATGGTGGGTATAGCGCAGTTGGTTAGCGCGCCAGATTGTGGCTCTGGAGGTCATGGGTTCGAATCCCATTATCCACCCCACTTTTATTTATTTTTTGGCGTATTATTGTCTAGATGATGTTTTTTACAACTATACACAGATTCAAATTAGTATTGGGGTATAGCCAAGTCGGTAAGGCACCAGACTTTGACTCTGGCATTCGTAGGTTCGAGTCCTGCTACCCCAGCCAAATACGGCGGCATAGCCAAGTGGTAAGGCAGAGGTCTGCAAAACCTTTATTCCCCAGTTCAAATCTGGGTGTCGCCTCCATATATGTGCCCATAGCTCAGCTGGATAGAGTGTCTGACTACGAATCAGAAGGTCGGGAGTTCGAATCTCTCTGGGCACGCCAAGAAAAATTATATATAAAAAATGGAGGATTGATTGAGTTCAAACCTCCA
>NZ_FMDO01000023.1 GCF_900095305.1 Proteiniborus sp. DW1
AATAATAACATGCGGGTGTAGCTCAGTGGTAGAGCCCCAGCCTTCCAAGCTGGTTGCGAGGGTTCGATTCCCTTCACCCGCTCCATAGGCGAATAACCATTAAAACATTCTAGATGTACCCATAGCTCAGCAGGATAGAGCAACGGCCTTCTAAGCCGTGTGTCCGGGGTTCGAATCCCTGTGGGTACGCCATAAAAATGTTGGGGTATAGCCAAGTCGGTAAGGCACCAGACTTTGACTCTGGCATTCGTAGGTTCGAGTCCTGCTACCCCAGCCAATGACCCATTAGCTCAGTCGGTAGAGCACCTGACTTTTAATCAGGGTGTCCCGCGTTCGAGTCGCGGATGGGTCACCACTAAAAAAATATAAAACATGGAGGGGTACCGAAGTGGTCATAACGGGGCGGTCTTGAAAACCGTTAGGGTGCAAGCCCACGTGGGTTCGAATCCCACCCCCTCCGCCAAAAAAACATGGAGAAGTACTCAAGTGGCTGAAGAGGCTCCCCTGCTAAGGGAGTAGGTCTCGTTAAGGGGCGCGAGGGTTCAAATCCCTCCTTCTCCGCCA
>NZ_FMDO01000024.1 GCF_900095305.1 Proteiniborus sp. DW1
TTCGGCTGGATATATTTCTTTTTAATTCGGGGTGTAGCGCAGTTTGGTAGCGCACGTGGTTTGGGACCATGGGGCCGGGGGTTCGAGTCCCTCCACCCCGACCAATAATTGAAATATAATTAGTTGATATAGTATGTGAGGGCCTTTAGCTCAGTTGGTTAGAGCGTCCGGCTCATAACCGGCAGGTCCGGGGTTCGAGTCCCTGAAGGCCCACCATTATGCCCAGATAGCTCAGTAGGTAGAGCAGGGGACTGAAAATCCCCGTGTCGGTGGTTCGATTCCGCCTCTGGGCACCAACTTAAGACCCTTGTCGTTATAGAAAATGATGGGGGTTTTTTAATCACTACAATCAATGTCTTAAATTACCATTTGAATATTATTGACATAGTCAGCTTTATGTGATATCATATATTTTGTCGCTAGTAAAATAGATTTAGCTGGTGATAAGCTTTAGGTAATTAAAACATTCCTGGGTAGCTCAATGGCGGAGCAACCGGCTGTTAACCGGTAGGTTGTGGGTTCGAGCCCCACCCCAGGAGCCAACTAACTTATTTAAATTATCGCGGGGTGGAGCAGCTGGTAGCTCGTCGGGCTCATAACCCGGAGGTCGTCGGTTCAAATCCGGCCCCCGCAACCACAATACTTATCTGTAGTCCATAAAGGAAAATTATAAAATATT
>NZ_FMDO01000025.1 GCF_900095305.1 Proteiniborus sp. DW1
TTTTTAGTAGGGGCCTTTAGCTCAGTTGGTTAGAGCGTCCGGCTCATAACCGGCAGGTCCGGGGTTCGAGTCCCTGAAGGCCCACCATTAAATAATAAGATTAGAATCATATTTAAATTGTTAGAGTGTAGTATTCAAAACTATGATTTTATCTAAAATACAGGGGTGTGGTGAAGTGGTATCACAGTGGTCTCCAAAACCATTAGTGGGGGTTCGATTCCCTCCACCCCTGCCAATTTCATAAAATTTTACAATGATATATTACAATGTTCGGGGTGTAGCGCAGTTTGGTAGCGCACGTGGTTTGGGACCATGGGGCCGGGGGTTCGAGTCCCTCCACCCCGACCAGTAAAAAATGATGGGCTTGTAGCTCAGGTGGTTAGAGCGCACGCCTGATAAGCGTGAGGTCGGTGGTTCGAGTCCACCCAGGCCCACCATCAAATATTTAATTTTATTGTAGAATTTTTAAGGGCCTTTAGCTCAGTTGGTTAGAGCGTCCGGCTCATAACCGGCAGGTCCGGGGTTCGAGTCCCTGAAGGCCCACCATTATGCCCAGATAGCTCAGTAGGTAGAGCAGGGGACTGAAAATCCCCGTGTCGGTGGTTCGATTCCGCCTCTGGGCACCATATCACCATATGAAGTATAAGCGAGATAATATTATCTCGCTTATACTGTTTTTTGGGCTCTTTGTCAATAGTTTTGCAGGCTCTTTGGGCTCTTTGTTAATAGTAATGGGGGGGGTATTTAAAGGGGCCCTAGGCACTATTATGACAATAGATTGAAGTTCTTGTACTTAAGTTCTAAAGATATTATACTATAATTATATAGGAATAAGATTTAGTCAACATATATATGCGAATAAAAAGTAACAGATATTTTGAATTAAAGAAATTTAATGACTAATGGTATAGGATACTTACATCTTTATAGCAAAAAAATAAAATGAAAGGAAATAATGATGATTTATATTGTAGAGGATGATAAGAATATACGCGAATTAGAGTGCTACGCATTGGAAAGTAGTGGTTATTCAGTTAAATCCTTTGAGACCAGCTCAGATTTTTATGCAGCATGTATTGAACAATTACCAGATTTAGTTTTGTTGGATATTATGCTGCCTGATGAAGATGGGCTAGATATTCTAAGAAATCTACGAAATCAAGAAAAAACAAAAGATCTTCCAATAATTATGATAACAGCTAAGAGCACTGAATTAGATAAAGTAAAGGGGTTAGATTCAGGAGCTGATGACTATATAACTAAGCCTTTTGGTATTATGGAATTGATTTCTCGAGTTAAAGCTCTATTAAGAAGAACTAATCAAGCAAATAATTCAAATATATTTAGCTTTGGAAATATAACACTTGATGCTGAAAGACATAGGGTGACAGTAGAAGGTGAAAGGTGTGAATTAACATTTAAAGAATTTGAACTACTGAAGTATTTGTTGCAAAATCAGGGGATAGTCTTGTCAAGAGAAAGAATAATGGAACAAGTATGGGGCTTTGACTTTCAGGGAGAAAGCAGAACAGTTGATATGCACATAAAAACATTACGTCAAAAGCTTGGTTTAAGCGGAAAACTTATTAAAACTGTCCGAAATGTTGGATATAAAATAGGGGACTGATATGAGAAAGAGAATTAAACTTAATTTGTACCTTGTAGGTGGAATATCTATTTTGCTTACTGCTATACTTACTATGCTAGTATATTATGGTCTCATTAAGCAACAAACTCAAAAGGAGTTAAGGAATTATGGACAATTATTAGAGCAAAATTATATACTTGATAAACAAAATATTATTCCTGAATTAGAAATAAGAGTTACATTTATTGAACCTGCGGGTAAAGTTATATATGACACCAGTACGGATGCCAGTAAAATGGATAACCACAAAAATCGTCCTGAAATAATGGATGCTCAGAAAAAAGGTGTAGGTGAAGCAATTCGTTATTCAAACACTTTAGCTGACGATACAATTTACTATGCTATTTTATTAGAAGATGGCAATATCTTACGTATTTCAAAGCAAATCCATAGCATTTGGAGCTTATTCCTTGGAGTTTTTCCAATTATTATAAGTATAGGAGCTATGGTTTTTCTATTATGTCTTTTGCTTTCTAATGCTTTAACTGATCGTATTATCAGGCCCATTGAAAAAATGGTTGATAATATTAACACGCTGGACAATAGTGTAGCTTATGATGAGTTGATTCCATTTACCAAAAAAATTAGAGAACAAAACATACATATTTTAAAGCAAATTGAACATATAGAGCAGGAAAAAAATAAAATTCAATTGATAATAGAAAACATGTCTGAGGGTTTTTTATTACTAAATACAGACAAGATTATATTGTCAATTAACCATAGTGCTATTCGTTTACTCTATGCAAAAGATACAGATTATTTAGGTAAGAATATTTTATATCTGTCAAGAAATGAGATGTTAAACAACAGTATTGATTATGCAGTTAAAGGTGAAAGTATATCGACAGATATTTTTATTAATAGCAGGTATATACAGATTTTTTCTAATCCTGTTTATGAAAAGGATAAAATTATAGGCGTTATGTGTATTCTTTTAGATGTTACGGCAAAAAAAGAAAGTGAAAAAATAAGAAGAGAATTTACAGCCAATGTATCTCATGAACTAAAAACACCTCTTACTACTATTTCTGGATATGCTGAGCTAATTGAAAATGATATTGCAAGAAAAGAAGACATTAAGGGCTTTGCTACAAAAATACGTAGTGAAGCTACTAGGCTGATATTCCTTATAAACGACATAATAAAACTATCTGAATTAGAAGAGCCTAAGACTGATTTGCAGCTTGAGTATGTAGATTTACTAGAGATAGCAATAGAATGCGAAAATATGCTTACTATACCTGCACAAAAAAAGAATGTAAAAATGAAGGTTTCAGGCGAATCATGTAAAGTACTTGTTGATAGGAACATGATAGAAGAGCTTATCTATAACCTTTGTGATAATGCCATTAGATATAATAAACCTAATGGTACTGTAACTGTAACTGTGAAATCTAAAGATAAAAGTACTATATTATCAGTAGAGGATACAGGCATAGGAATTCCAGAGGAACATCAATCACGTATATTTGAAAGATTTTATCGTGTAGATAGGAGCCGAAGTAAAGCTACTGGCGGAACAGGGTTGGGATTATCTATTGTGAAGCATATTGTGCAACAGCATAATGCAAAAATAACTCTAAGCAGTGAAGTTAATGTTGGAACGAAAATTACAGTCATATTTACTACCTAACTGATTTCTTCAATCAGTTAGGTAGTATTTAGTTTTTGTGAAACTATCTATTAATACTATAGTTACATGGAATCCACTTTAATTATTTGATATAATTTACTAAAATGCTTAAAAGTTCTACTTATTGTACAAATGGAAAGGAAGATTTATATGGAAGTTATTAGACATACCTTAGATGAGCAAATTGATATTCCAAACTCTCTTAAGAGAGAGTTATCAGATAAAAAGTTCTGCTTTATTGATATTGAAACTACTGGATTTAGCAGAAAATATAACTATATAATTTTAATTGGAATTCTATATGCTGAAAACTCAAAAATAGAAGTGATACAACTATTTGCAGACAATAAGAAAGACGAACATAATCTACTACGTAGATTTATTAACTATATAGTAGACTTTGATGCAATAATATCTTTTAATGGAGATGCCTTTGATATACCTTTTATAAATTCAAGACTCCAAGAAAATAATATTGGCTATGAAATAGATAAAAAACTAAGTCTCGATATCCTAAAGGTTATTAGGAGTAAGAAAGATCTGTTAGGCTTAGAAAAGTGTAATCTTAAAAGCATAGAAAAAGCCTTAGATATAAATAGAGAAGATACTATAAGTGGTAAAGAAAGTGTAGAACTATATAGCGAGTATGTCAATTCAAAAAACAATAATATTAAAGAGATTATTCTAAGACATAACTATGAAGATATATACAATCTGCCCAAAATATTAAAGATTTTTGATATTATTGAAGATAAAAGTGTTATTAAATTTAGTATTGATTTTTTAAATCATATTATTAATATATCTATTGATGTTGAGAACATTAATCATAAGGGAAATATTTTGTATATTGAAGGAACTACTGATACTTCGAAGTTTGAAGATGAAGTGCATTATGGTACCACATATACTTTTAAATGGTATCCACAAACAGGGATATTCCAAATTGGACTAGAGATTAAAGATGGAAAGTTATCAGATGGAAGTAAATGTATGTATTTTGATTCAAGGAAATTTAATATAAACATTGGTGAGGTTAATAAAAAGAATTACAATTTACCAGATAATATAATAATACTTAAACATAATGGAAATTTTGTGGTAGATAATATTGAGTTATTAGCAAGATGTATTTGGCAAGAGTTTAAAATAATTAATTGAAATATAATTGAAAAGAGGAAAATACATGTGGAGTAAAAGCGAATATATACATGAAATAAGAAAAATTGCAAAGGAAGCATTAGATAAAATAGATAAAGAACAATTATCAAATTACAATATGGGAGTTAAAAGCATTTTGTATTATATTGGGAAATCTGTATTAAGTATAAAGTATCTAAAAGAAAATGAAAAATTACAAGCCGATAAAATTAGCTTAGAAACAGTTGAAGTGATTTTTTCGAAGATATCGTCAAATATTTTTAAGGCAGAAGAATTGTTTGTAGACTGTTTGTTACTTGATGACGAATTTAAAGCTGATATTATAAAAATACTTAAAAGTCTAGATATAGACAAATTAGAAAAAATCTCACTAGGAGAGCTATACGAGGCTTTTATTACTAATAAGCATAGAAAATTATTAGGACAGGTTTATACTCCAGAGTATATAGTAAATCACATGATTTCATTAGGCATATCTGAGGAAGCGATTACTGAAAATCCCTATTTTAGTGTAATTGATCCAGCCTGTGGTGCCGGTTATTTCTTATTAGGTGCTTATGATAAAATTAAACAAATATTTGAAAAAAATTATTCAGAAATTATTAGAAGATATCCTGAGCTTGAAAATGAGTTGAAGGAAGGAAGCCACTTTTTTATTTTGAAAAATAACCTTACAGGGTTTGATATAGACCCTTTTGCTGTATTTATGACTAAAGTATCTTTAATTCTAAAGGGAAATATTAAGAATCATATCCAAACTAACATATTTAATAAGGACATACTTTTAGAAAAAGATTATAATTTATTTAACTTTCAAGAAGAATCTATGTTAGAAGAAAGTAATAAAGAAAAATATGACTTGGTTATTGGTAATCCACCTTATATAGGTCATAAAAACATTAACAAGGAATACAGAAAAAAGCTTCAATGTGAGTATTATGACGTTTATATGGATAAAGCAGATATTTCTTACTGCTTTTTCAAAAAAGGTTATCAATTACTTAAAGATAATAGCAAGCTAATCTACATTACATCAAGGTATTTCTTAGAAGCACCTTCAGCTAAAGGTCTGAGAAAGTTTTTGAAAAGTAATTATAAAATAGAAGAGATTCTAGATTTCTATGGAAGAAATATATTCAAGGGGATAGGTATTAGCCCAGTTATTTTAAAAGCTGTAAAAACTAAGTCAAGCAATGAAGAGATATTAGTTTATAGAGACAAAGACAATTTGTCTTCGAAAAAAACAAAGCTAGAACTCAATAAAGATTTTGAGAAATACTACTCTTTTCAAGATGATTTACAGGATAGTGGATGGCTTCTTGTAAAAGAAGAGGAAAGAGAATTATTTGCTAAAATAGATACTCAAGGAGAATACTTTTTAGACCAGATATGTATATGCAATCAAGGGATAATAACTGGCTGTGATAAGGCATTTATAGTAGACGAAAACACAATTGAAAAAGATATGCTTGAGAAAGATATCTGTAAACCTTGGGTAAAAAATAGTGAAGTGAGAAAATATAGAAGTATTAAAAGTAAAAGATATATTTTATACACAAACCTAATTGAGGATTTAAATGCTTATGAACGAACTGAAAAGCACATATCACCTTACAGATATAGGCTTGAGAAAAGAAGAGAATGTTTAGCAGGCACACGACGGTGGTATGAGCTACAGTGGGGAAGAAATATTGAAATCTTTAAGCAGCCTAAAATTCTATTTCCTTATAAGGCATCAACAAATGAATTTACAATAGAGTATAGAGAAATGTGCTGCAGTGCAGATGTTTACATACTAAGTTTAAAAGATAATTTCAAAAATGAAATATCGTTAGAATACTTATTGGCGTTTTTGAATTCATCGTTATTTGAATATTATTTTAAATCAGTTGCTAAGAAGCTGAATGAAGGTATGTATGAGTACTATCCTAATAAGTTGATGACATTAAAGATTAAGCTAGGAACAGAAAGAAATGTAATAGAAAATAAGGTAAAAAAAATAATGAAATTATATAATGATTCTTTCCAGACTGAGAATAATAAAGGGAACAAAGAACTCAATAATGACGTTAAATATAGAAACAATGAAATAAAAAAAGAAATTGAATATCTAAATGACTATTTTTTTAAAATATATAAGCTAAATAAAAATGAAATTGATATCATAAGAAAATTTGTAAAATCATTATAAAAAAACTTACAGGGGGGATTTCATGAAAATAAAGAAAATAATAATTACAATATTTACATGCTTATTATTACTATTTAGCATAAATATAACACATGCAAGGATCTACTTTTATGATGTTTTTGGGCATTGGGCTGAAGATGCTATAATGTGGGGAGCTAATACTACGAAGCTGTTAAATGGATATGAAGATGGCACATTTAAGCCTGATGGCAATATAAGTAGAGCTGAATATGTGTCTTTATTATACAGAACAGCAAAAAAGCAAGGAATGATCAATGACCAACTGCCAATGGGAGATTGGCTTGCATATAAAGATGTGGAGAAAAGCTTTTGGGCATATGACCACATATCTAAGATTAAATCGTTTGTAGATAATGAAAACAGCTATGTTAAATTTAAAGACATATTTCCTGGAGACAATTTTTTTCCTAATGAAAAAATAACTAGAGAAGAAGCAGCAGCTTTAACCTATTTTTTTACATCTACACCAGTAGAATTAAGAGATATTAGTTTTACTGATATAGATACGGACTATAAGTATATTGACCAAATCACAGCACTAGCTAGAAATAAAATTATTTTTGGTAATCCGGATGGCACATTTAGACCAAAAAGTAATATTACTAGAGCAGAGACAGTTACTATTATTAAAAGATTGTATAAAGATATGGAATACCATAAGAAATCCTATCTTGGAGATATAAAGCTTATAGAAAGTGATAACACCTTTTTGGTTTATCCTTTGTTTGGAGACTATGTAAGTAGAAAACTTGACACTAATGATTTGCTTTATAAAAGAGCAATTGAAACGCTTGAATACAAGTCTTTAGTTGGTATTATACCTTTTGAAGAGCAACACTTATATGATTCAGATCCTATAAGAACTATAGAGGAATTAAAGAAAAACGATTATAGTAATGTTATTGGGGTTAACTACTATTTAATTGAGTCTGAAAGTAAAATCTATAACGATAAAACACAGCTAGCAGAAGATATATTATACTCATATCTAAATGGTGCTTCTATAAGTGATGATGAACTATTACTTATTTTTCAAAAAATTTTTAACTTAGTAAAAGATACAGATTTAACCTTAAAAGCTTTAGAGCAATGGGAAAACTCAGCAACAAGTGAAAAGGCCAGTAATAATGCATTATTTATGAGATCTAAGGCTTATATGATTGCAGGGAATGCTAATGAGGCAATAAAACTGTATGAAAATATTAATAGCTCTGATCCTAGTATTAGAATGCTACAACTAATGAACTATGGTCACATACTTATTACATCAAATAAATATAACGAAGCAGAAAATGTTCTAAGAGAGGGATGGGAACAAATCAAAAGTTCAGAATCCTATAAAGTTAATAGCAGAAAATTTGATGAACAGTTTATTGGAGCTTTAAAAGAAGTTCTTAGATTGAAACAAATTAACTAAAATTCATATATAAATAGATACCTCCAAAGTCGACAAAGTAATTAAAATACTAAAGTCAACTTTTGGAGG
>NZ_FMDO01000026.1 GCF_900095305.1 Proteiniborus sp. DW1
TTTTTTATGACCTAAACCGATTTCCTGAATGCATTTATCAGATATTAAAGAATCATAGAAACCAAGTTTAGACCTAAGGTTATAAAATAAGGATATTATGCCCATAATATATTAGTGAGATTGGAGGGGTTTAATGTCTTTAAAGATTGGTGTTCCACGAAGCCTATTTTATTATGATTATTTTCCTTTATGGAAAGAGTTTTTTAGCGAACTTGGAGCAGAGGTAGTAGTCTCGTCAAAAACAAACAAGTCTATTTTAAATCATGGTGTTTCAAATTGTGTTGATGAAGCTTGTCTTCCTGTAAAAATTTATCATGGGCATGTAATAGAACTTAAAGATAAGGTAGATTATATTTTTATGCCTAAGATTATTAGTGTTTATAAAAAAGAATATGGATGTCCAAAATACTTAGGATTACCTGAAATGGTACAAAATTCTATAAGTAATCTTCCTAATTGTATAGATGTAAATGTGAATTTAATTAAATCTAATACTGGACTAATGGATGCAGTTATAGAAACAGGAAAATATGTCACTTCTGATGTCACTAGAATAAAGAAGGCTTATAAGGTGGCAACAAGACACTATGAAAATTATAAAAGGCTTATTAATAAAGGGATAATACCTATTGAGGCCATAAAGAGTTATAACAATGCTACAAAAGCAAAAAGGCCAATTAGTAATAATGGGCCTATATTTATGTTAGTAGGTCATCCGTATAATCTATATGATGAATATATGAATATGAATATAATTAATAAGCTATGGAGTTATGGTATTAGAGTTATAACCTCAGAAATGGTTGATGCAGTAAAAGTAGATTATTATTCTGCTAAAATACCTAAAAGAATGTTTTGGACTTATGGAAAAAGAATAATAGGTTCATCATTTTGCATGATTAATGAAAAAAAGATGGATGGAATAATTTATGTATCTTCCTTTGGATGTGGGGTTGATTCTATACTAATAGATTTAGTACAGAGAGCAGCTAGAAAAGAGGGTATTCCTTTTACATTGTTAACTATTGATGAGCATACGGGAGAAGCTGGCATAAATACTAGAATAGAAGCATTCATTGACATGATAAATCGGAGGAATAGAAATGAAAATTACATTTCCACACATGGGTAATACGTATATTGCTGTTAAAGGATTATTTGAGGATTTAGGAAACGAAGTGGTTTTAGCACCTAGATGCAGTAAAAGAACTCTTGAGCTAGGAACCAAGTACTCACCGGAGTCAATATGTCTACCTTTAAAAATAAATATTGGAAATTATATTGGAGCTATTGAAAAAGGGGCAGATACAATAGTTATAACAGGTAGCTGTGGTCCTTGTAGATTTGGATTCTATCATATTATGGAGCAATATTTACTAAATGATTTTGGATATGATGTTAAAATAATTGCCTTTGATCCTCCTGATGGAAAACCAATGGTATTGTTTAATAGAATAGCTGAAGCAATGAATACATCAAATCCACTAAGAATATTAAAGAGTGGTAAAAGAGCATTTAAAATATTATGCGAGGCAGATAATTTGACAGACCTTGCTAATAAAAAACGTCCAATAGCTGTAAATGGCCATGAAATAGATATGGTAATTGAGGAGTTTTATCGAGATATAGAACTTACACATGGAGTTGAAGAAATATTACGACTTATAGAAAAAACTAAAACAAGACTTGAAAAAATAGACATAGATCCTAAAAAAAGACCTTTGAAGATAGGTATTATTGGAGAGATATATACTATAATAGAGCCCTTTGTAAACTTAGATGTAGAAAAAAAGCTTGGACATTTAGGTGCAGAAGTAGAAAAATCTCTTACTCCAAGTAACTGGGCAAAGCATCATATCTTTTCTTTTCCATTTGGCTCTGAGGAAGAGAAGAGTAAATGGGAAGCAGCAAAGCCATATTTAAGTACTTTAGTAGGAGGACATGGAAGAGAAACCATAGGTAGTGCAGTGCAATATGCTCAAGCTGGCTATGATGGATTAGTACAAATATTTCCGTTAACTTGTATGCCAGAGATTGTAGCTGAGAGTATTCTACCTACTATTCAAAAAGACTATGACATACCCATATTAACTTTAGTTGTGGATGAGATGACAGGTGAAGCTGGATATTTAACTAGACTAGAAGCTTTCGTCGATCTTTTGAAGAAAAGAAGGGAGGACAAAAATTTTGAAAGAATGTTACTTAGGGGTTGATGTTGGTTCTGTAAGTACAAATATTATTTTAATAGATGAAGAGGAGAATGTTTTATTAAAAAAATATGTACGAACGCAAGGCAAACCTATAGAAATTTTACAGAATGGGTTAGGAGAAATTAGAAGAGAACTAGGTGAACTTCCAATAAAAGGAGTGGGTGCTACTGGTAGTGGAAGGTATCTAGCAAGTATGATATTAGGAGCAGATGTGGTTAAAAACGAGATAACCTCACATGCTGTAGCATCAATAAAATATGTTCCTAATGTCAGAACTATTTTAGAAATAGGAGGTCAGGATTCGAAGATAATTTTATTGCGAGATGGAGTAGTTACTGATTTTGCTATGAATACTGTATGTGCTGCAGGAACAGGTTCTTTCTTAGATAGGCAGGCTACAAGGCTTGGTATTAAGATCCAAGAGTTTGGCATGCTAGCTTTAAGCTCAAAGAATCCAGTTAGAATAGCTGGTAGATGTGCAGTTTTTGCAGAATCAGATATGATACATAAACAGCAGCTAGGACATAATCAAGAGGATATAGTAAGGGGACTTTGTGAAGCATTAGTTAGAAACTACTTGAACAATGTAGGAAAAGGAAAAGAAGTATCAGATTCAGTAGTGTTTCAAGGCGGGGTAGCTGCTAATGTAGGGATAAAGAAAGCCTTTGAAGATGCACTCAATACAAAAATTATTGTTCCAGAAAACTATGATGTAATGGGAGCAATAGGAGTAGCATTATTGGCAAAGGAAGAGGTAAAGAGCAAAGGAAAAACAAACTTTAGAGGCCTAGGCATTTCTGATGTACCATACAAGGTTAAGGGCATTGAGTGTGGAGATTGTTCAAACACATGCGAAGTTATAGAAATAGTAGCTAATAATACTGTAGTAGCTAGATATGGTGACAAATGTGGTAAATGGACTGGACAATTAACAACATCAAATAAAAATTTGGCATAAAAACAGATACGTTATGTATCTGTTTTTATGATCTAACCTGATTTACTGAATGCTTTTTCAGGAAATCGATGGTAGGTCAAACTGGATATGTACCAATTTCTTAATTATTGATTTAATACTGGGAACTTGTGTTGATTCAACACTAGGACTTACGTATGGTGTTAGCGTAACAATAAATAGTACTAAAGAACGAAAATTATCTGAGAAGGCTTTTTATCTAGTAGCAATTTTTATATTGTGGTTGTTTCAGAGGGCTGGTTATTACTGGGCTACAGGATAATAGTAGTAACAATCGTATCTTTATTAACAGCAAGATATATCGACAAACTATTCTCCGCAGATCAAATAGAACCATAGAAAAAGAAGGATTTTGTTGAATATTATAGAATAATAAAACATATACTATATATTTATGGACTAAGGTAAGGGGGGATAATTAATGACGCTCTTAAGTATTGAAGACGTAAAACCTGGAATGATTCTTAATAGAAATATTGAGAATGAAGCAACAGGTGCAATATTATTAGCAAGCGGTACGGTATTAAATAGAAATAATATTACGACCTTACGAAACTTAGGAATTAAATTTTTAGAGATCTATTCAAATAATAATAAGCAAGATGAGTTCGTGATCATCAATAATGATTGTTTTGCAGAAAAATATAAAAAATTTTCAGATAAAACAAAAGGTATTTTTTATAATGCAAGGTTTGGGAAAAAATTAGTTGTTTGTGAAATAGGGGAAGCAGTAAATAAAATGATAGAAGAAATAGTTAAAAGTAATAATATTTTAGCTAGATTGAGACAAATTGAAGAAGAAAGTGATTATACCTATAGGCATTCTCTAGATGTTTGTATGCTTGCTACAATGGTTGGAAAATGGTTAGGCTACTCAGCAGTAGAGCTTAAACAACTTGCGCTAGCAGGTCTATTCCATGATATTGGCAAAGTGAAAATTCCAGACAATATTATAAATAAGCCTGGAAGGTTGACAGAAGATGAATACGACCTAGTAAAAAACCATACTATTTTTGGATACAATCTGCTTAATGAAACTGTTGGTATAAGTAAGAATATTGCTTTTGGTGCACTACAACACCATGAAAGAGAAGATGGTAGTGGTTATCCTTTAGGATTAGATTCAAAGAAAATTCATGAGTTTGCAAAAATAATAGCAGTATGTGATGTTTATAATGCAATGACTACAGAAAGAGTATATAAAGGAAAACAATCACCTTTTTTAGTTGCTGAGCAAATATTTAGGGATAGTTTTTGTACATTGGATCCTAGAATTGCAAATGTGTTTATAAACAATATATCTAAATTTTATGTAGGAAATATCGTAAAACTTAACAGTGGAGAAATAGGAGAGGTGGTATATATTCATAGACAAATGCCAACAAGACCGGTAGTAAAAGTAGAAAGTAGATTTCTTGATTTATTAACTGACAGAGATTATTACGTAGCAGATGTAATTAACTAAGAATAATAGCCTCTATGGAAGCAGCATAAAAGCTCAAATCATATGATTTGAGCTTTTATTTGATACTATTCCTCAGTTTCAATACTCTCTGCTTCAGCAGTTTCTGTTGCGCAGCGACGAGGTTTCTTGCTATCGATTTGCCTAGGGAATAAGCTTGGGAAAGTGCTACAAATTGGGGACTCTTGAGCAGATAATACAGGGAATCCTGTAGATAATACACATAATATAAAAATACAGGCAAGTTAAATCAATATCTAAAATCTACTTTACACTCAATTTTATTAGCTATATTTCGAATGTGTACTTTATCAATTAAGGCCTGGGCAAATTCTTTTTTATCATCTAAAGGTAATTCGTCCCATATAGATATGAGTCTTTTTAATTCAATTATCTTTTTATCATCAACGCTATTATCTTGATTAGCTTTTAGCAACTCTTCATTTAACACACTTAATTCTTCGTCAAGTTTTTCAATTCTTTTATTAATATATTTCATAGATGCACCTTTAGCTTGTGTTAAATTGTCTATTAGATTCTCTATTTCATTCTCTATTCGAGCCATATTAGTTTTTAATTCATTTATTTTTTTGTTTTCCTTTACTGTATCTATTTTTAATTTATTGCTTAGATTTTCTATATATTCAAACATATCATTTGCAACTAGTTGCTCAATCGCATCCACTTTCAAAGATAAACTATCACAAATCTTTTTATTGGCGCGACCAGAACATCTAAAATATAAAGCAGAAGTATTGTTTTTCTTTGATAATGTAGCTTTATTAATATTCATTGAATAGCCACATTGTTTACATTTAACTAATCCAGATAGCCAACTGTATTTACTTTTGCCAGAATTTTTTATCTGTTTATTCTTACTTAATTTGTGCTGACATTTAAGCCAAGTATTACTATCTATAACGCCTTTGTGGGGAGCTAAAACTACATGATATCCTTCTAAATTTTGGAATTTCGTGCTTGTAGAAACATTGTTGCCATATACATATAAACCATTCTCACCAGTGTATTCAGATATATCATTATGTAGAATACAGCCCATATTTTTGTAATAGTTATAAACATCTATATCTGCCTTCACATACACTGGGTTTTTTAATAACCTGCTTATTTTAGCGCTGTCCCAATAATTATCGAATCTAGTTTTTATCTCTCTTTCATTTAAGTCAAAAGCTAATGATTTTAAACTTGCTCTGCTATTAACATATTTATTATATAAATCTACTACATAGCCTAAGGAATTGGTGGGGGATAACATATTAGTTTTTTTACCATCTATTCTTGTAGGAATTAATTCGTATCCAAAAGGTACATTACCACCTAAAAACATACCTTTCTTACCACGTTCATAGTAATTGTCAGTGATTCTTTGCTGAATAGTTTCTCTTTCTAGTTGAGCAAACACCATCACAATTGATAGCATAGCTTTACCTATTGGTGTAGAAGTATCAAATTTTTCAGTAGTACTAATAAATTCAGTATTATATTTTTTGAAGTAATCCATAAGTCTTGCAAAATCTAAAGTAGATCTGCTCATACGGTCCAGCCTATAAACTATAACCTTCTCAATTATCCCTTTTTCAATATCTTTTAGTAATTTCTGAAATTCTGGTCTCTCGATGCTTTTTCCTGAGTAACCTTTATCTTTATATTTTCTAACTTCTACACCTTCAGGTACTTCTTTCATACAAAATTCGAATTGGCTCTCTATAGAAATAGAATCTTTTTTATCTCTGCTTTGCCTAGCGTAAAGGGCATACATATTTAATCCTCCTGTATTTTAGTATATTTCTATTATAATATAAATACAGGAATTTTAAACATGCAAAATAGAATAGGTATCTGTGATTTTTTAAATAAATATGTTGTCACTTTCTTTTAAAAATGCTATTATATAATTATAAGCCGAACTGGTGTTCGATACCGTGATTACATTAATACATATCAGGTGGTGGACATAATGCATGGAGAGAGGAATGAATTAAATCAGTTATTAGAACTAATATGCAAAATAGAAAATGAAACAGCAATAAGACGACTAAAAGCCATAGTTAAAGATTACTTAAAAAAAGAAGAAGAAAAAAAGCAATATCTTTAATCTAAGATATTGCTTTTTATAACTATTATCAATTTTTTCAGCTGTTCTAATTGCTTCTCGTCCATTTCTAATATATCATTTATAATGCTTTTTATGTTAGATTTATTTTGAGGAAGATTGGTGATTTTATTAATTATGGCAATTAACTCATCATCATATGTTACTAATAAATTTCCTAATTGAAAATCATCTTCATCTTTCCAGCCCATAATAACGTTAGGAGATATTCGTAATACTTTTGCAAGTGTAGCAATTCTGCTTCTTTTCATATCTCCAATATCTCCAGATTCCCAACGTGATACGGTGGCTTCACTAACACCCACAGCTTTTGCTATATCTAATTGTGTAAGCCCTAATTCTATGCGTCTATTTTTAATGATATCCTTAATATCATTTGCATCCATTTAACCTCACCTCACACTATAGTCATTATAATATAAATATTAACTATATGCAATAAAAATATAAAAAAATATCAAAAAAACTTACGCAAACGTATTGACATTAAAAATATAAGATGATATCATTAACTTACGAAAAAGCAAGTTGGACAAGCAGGAGGTGATAATATATGTTCGATAGAAATAAATTCAGAGCCAAAATTATTGAAAATGGTCTTACAACCGAGCAAGTAGCAGAAAAGCTAAATATCAACGTTGTAACACTTTATCGAAAAATGAATGGTGTCAGCGATTTCACTAGAAATGAAGTTCAGCAACTAAAAGAAATATTAAATTTAGATGTACATACTGCTTATGCAATTTTTTTTGCCGAGCAACTTACGTAAACGCAAGTAATAGGACATAATACTCCATTCATAAGGTTATATAAGGGGGATGGTAGATGCAAAAAGAGTTAGAGTATAAAGAAGTTATTGGAAAAAATGGAGTTGTGCGTCGAATTCCGATTCTCACTGACGAAGAAAGAGAAGAACGACAACAGAATTTTTTAAGAGTAGCAGATAAACTACTAGAAAAACATAAAAACCTCATTGATAAAAAGAGCTTATAGCTCTTTATAAAAACTCTAAATTACTAAAAAGTCTTTAACCTACAGTTTATGCTTTTGATTTTGAATTTAGAACTAATTATTAAAAAATAAGTGAGGTGGGAAAATGCTGAGCCTATTATTCAACAATGCCCAATGGGCAATGTCAGCTGATGTAGTGGTTGTATTTCTTTTATTTGTAGGGCTATTTGTATGCAAATACAAGGAGTGGAGGGAGTGTGATGAAAATGTGGATTAGGAGGCAAGACAAAAGAAAAAGACCTTCCTAGCGCTAACTAGAAAAGGTCAAGTAAAAAAATAACTCAATTAGATTATACCAGATGCCAGGAGGCGATGCCAGAATGAAAAAACTTGATAATATTTTCAAGAGAAAATCATTCATCCATATGTGTCTAGTAGAAGATAAAAGAACCAATGAAATAGAAATCGCCAAATTGAGAGAAAAGATAAGAAACACTGATAGTAAACATGAGACTTCCTACTGTTTAGGACAAATAAATACGCTTATCTATGAAAACAGAAAAATAAAAACACGAATTTTAATTGATTTAGACGTGATCCAAATAGAAATTCCATTTTAGGGAGGGATAACAATTGGTAACTCATTATAAAAATACAGAAAAATGTTTTGCTAACAATAGCGATTGTTACTGTAGTGCTTTAAAAATAGCAAGTTTTCATGTGGATATATGCAAGGATTGCAGTTTTTTCAAAACTCAAAAGCAAGTTGAAGAAGGTCGTGAAAAAGCTATTAAACGTGTTGAATCACTAGATGCAATAACTAGACAAAGTATCTATGATAAGTATTTCAAGTAAGAGTAAAACAACAAATAGGAGGAGCAAAATCATGGAAATTAACCCGAATAGATTACCTATTATAGCTAAAATAGCCATAGTTTTATTTGAACATGCAAACAATACGATTAAATCTAATCCAAACAAAACTGTAGAGATGCACTTTGTAGCAGATATGTTTAAGAAGTTAGTGAATACAGCTTTTCCGTTAAATGATTCATCACATGAAAACGAACTAAGAGAAGAGTACCAGAATTTTATTAATTGGAGCATAGCAAACAATGTCGCAGACGAATTAATTCCTTCATATAAGGATTTTAAAACAATAATTAAGGAGGAGAAAAGACTTGGCTATTGATTATAAGAAGCTAACAGAAGATTTAATCATGGCTAAACAAGCAGCAGAAGAAGCAGCAAAGGGTGAAGATGGAGGGACTGCAAACCTAGATACCATGACCATAAAACTACCTAGAGCAAATGAGAACAAAGTAATTGAAGCAGTAAAGAAAGCAGGATTATACACCCGTGGCAAAAGTGAATGGATTGGTCCAAGATTCTTCATTTCACCACCTAAGTGTGGACAAGGAAATTCAAGAAATAGAGCAGTTGAAGCAATGGCAAAGGTTATGCGGGAAGCTGGATGGGGTATATTAGTTTATTACCAAATGGATTAAAGGGGGAGAAGTAATTGAGCAAGATTATCGAAAGTAAACCAAATTGTTATAAATGCAAGAACCGAGGGAGTATTGCTGGTAGTGCTCATAGTTGTTGTATAAAGATCAGAGCTAAGGTTAAGGGGCATGAACACGGAATAAAGAGAGGTTGGTTTATGTGGCCATTCAATTTTGATCCATCATGGTTACTCGAATGTGATGGATTTGAAGAAAAGGGGGAGGTAGTTAGCGAATGAATATCAAATTAAATTGGTTACATATAAAGCATTTTAAAGGAATTAAGGATTTCAAGCTAGATGCTAAAGGCAAGAATGTTTCTGTATTTGCAGATAACGGTAAAGGTAAAACTACTTTAATAGACGGTTTTCAATGGTTGCTTTTCGGAAAAGATAGCAACGATAAAACTGATTTCACAGTTAAGCCACAAGATGAACTTGGTCAAGATATACACCATCTACAGACAGAGGTTGAAGCTGAGTTATTAGTAGATGGACAACCATTACGACTTAAAAAAATGCAGGAAGAAGATTGGCAAACACCTAGAGGGCAAGCAAAGCCAAAATTAAAAGGCAACAAATCATATTATTGGTACAACGAGGTCCCAGTTAAGGCAGGGGAGTACAAGGAAAAGATAGACGGATTAATCAATGAAAACATATTCAAGATGATAACGAATCCGTTATTTTTTAACACCAAATTGAAATGGGAAGAGAGAAGAAAGATTCTTTTAGAAATATGCGGAGATGCTACTCAGGAACAAGTAATAGCTTCTGATAAAAGTCTTGCTAAACTAACAGAGATATTAAACGGCAGATCTATTGACGACTACAAGTCAGTACTAGCAGACAAACTCAAAGGACTTAAAAAAGAGCGGGACGATATTCCACCTAGAATAGACGAATTAACCTTATCATTGCCACAGGAAGAACCAGACTATTCAGCAACGGAAAAAGAGCTGCAGTCACATAAAGAAACTCTCCAAGGTATTGAATTACTATTAACCAATGCAACTACTAAGGCAAATGAACATAACAAGAAGTTTCAAGACTTGTATAAGTTAAAAACTCAATTGGAGAAGGTAAAGACTAGAATTGCTTCAAGTGCAGGTGCTAATAAATCAAAACTTATTCAGGAAAAGACAGAACTAATAAACGGACAAATTATCCTTCAAGGCAATATATTAAATTTAAAAAATCAGATTGAAAGTTGCCAGAGGAATATTGACTATGGAGAACAGGAACTTAAAAGGCTAAGAGAAGATTGGAAAACCTTGAATGAAAAGAAGTCAGAAATCATGGCGATGGAGTTTGATTCAATAGAACATGGCGTAAACACACAATGTCCAACATGCGGACAGGCATTACCAGAAGAAGAAATCAAATACAAATTAGCTGAAATGGAAATTAATTTTGATAAAAACAAACAGTCTGAACTTAGTCAAGTAATTGCAAAATTAAACCAAAATAAAGACACCGGAATCTCAACTAAGGCAAAAGTAGAACAAGATAAAAAAGACAAAGAGTTGCTCGAAAGAGAACTTGCAGAAAAAAAGCTAAAGCTAAAAGAAATATCAGCTACAATAGCCGAGCTAGACAAAGAAATATCTAAACCATCACCAGAGCCAGACTACTCAAAAGATGCAGAATACATAGAAATATCAGAAAAAATAATAGCTCTACAAACTGAACTAGAAAAACCAGTGGAAGATAAATCAGGCGAGTTGCTCCAAAGAAAAGCTAATATTCAGGCTAAGATTGATGAATGTAATAAAGTACTAAACAACAAAGATACTGTTGCTAAGAATAAAAAGCGTATCGAAGAACTCAAGGCAGAAGAAAAGAGAGTGTCGGCACTTATAGCTGAATTAGAAGGACATAAATTCCTGCTAGAGAGATTTGTAGTAGCTAAAGTAAATCTACTTGAAGATAAAATAAACAGCCAATTTAAGCATGTTAAGTTTAAGCTATTCGAGGAAAACATCACAAATGACGGCATTAAGGAAACTTGTATAGCCCTAGTCAATACTAATGGAGCTTATGTCAAGTTTGAGGATGGAAACCTAGCAGGACAGATTAATGCAGGATTAGATATCATCAATGCACTATGTAAATTCTATAATGTACAAGTTCCAATTTTCATAGACAATCGTGAGTCGGTAAGCGAAATCATGGCAATCAATAGTCAAATAATTAATCTAATCAAGCCACCAACATGGGATGAGTTAGATAAAACAGTTCAATATAGGTTAGCAGGAGTAGAAAATTGCGAACAGCCTTCAATGCTGGATATGGTTAACATCGAAAAAGCTAAGAAAGCTTGGAATGACAGAAATAATACTTTAAGAGTGGAGGTTCAAGAATGAAAGAATATGCACTCTACAAAGGTGATGAAATGTTGGCAATAGGAACAATACCTGAAATAGCTAAAGAGTTGGGAGTAAAAAGAGACACCATAGCTTATTACAAGACACAGGCTTATCAAAATAGGTTAAAGAGAAGGAATGCAGTTGATGGGAATGTAAGGCTATTAATACCCTTGGAAGATGATGAGGAGGTAGAGGAATAATGAAAGCTACAGGCATCGTAAGAAAAGTTGATAATTTAGGGAGGGTAGTACTTCCCATGGAGTTGAGAAGAACTTTAGACATTAAAGAAAATGACCCATTAGAAATATTTGTTGAGGACGACCAAATAATTCTGAAAAAATATGCTCCAGCTTGTATATTTTGCGGAGAAGCAAAAGATGTTAAGAACTTCAAAGGTAAAAATGTTTGCGGCGAATGTAAGAAAGAGTTAAGGGAGGAATATTAAATGATAACAAAAACTTATATTTGTGATGTATGTAATAAAAGCGTAGGAGAAGGAGATTTATGTACAGTAGAAGTTGTAATCAAGTCTCCACAAAAAGGTAGTAATAGCTACTACAGAAGTGAGATTACAAGAGTAGAAAAGCATATCTGCAAAACTTGCTTAACTGATAAAAATATAAGAGTAGAATTGCCAGAAGGGCAAAAGAAAGAAGATTTTGATAAGAAAAATCAAGTTGCTCTTGAAGATAAAATTATAGAGTTTTTACAAGACTTAGGCGTTATTTTTGAAGAATAAAGGAGGAATGCTAAATGTCAAAAAACCAAGTTGCAATAATAGAAAAAAACATAGTTGATAATGTAACCAACAGAGTAAGGGAATTTCAGAGAAATGGGGAGCTAGTGTTCCCAGAGAACTATATACCAGAAAATGCTTTGAAATCAGCATATTTGATGCTACAAGAAACACAAGACAAAGATAAGAAGCCAGTGCTACAAACCTGTACTAAGCCAAGTATAGCAAACGCTTTATTGTCGATGGTAGTTCAGGGGTTAAATCCAGAGAAGAAGCAATGCTACTTCATACCATATGGAAATAAATTAGTTCTTCATAGGTCCTATTTTGGTGCGATGCATGTAGCTAAGACAGTAGACCCTAATATTCAAGACATATATGGAATGACAGTGTATGAAGGTGATGAATTTGAATACGAAATCAAGCACGGAAAATATGTAGTCACCTTGCATAAACAGAAACTACAAAATATTCATAAAGATAAAATTGTAGCTGCTTATGGGACAATCCTTTACAAAGACGGAAGGGAAATATCAGAAGTATTAACAATAGACCAAATAAAGCAGGCATGGAAACAGTCAGCGATGAAGCCAGTTGATGAAAAAGGCAATATCAAAGCAGGTAGTACTCACGATAAATTTACAGCTGATATGGCAGAAAAAACAGCTATTAATAAGGTTTGTAAGTATGTAATCAACAGTTCAAGTGATACAAGTATAGTTGTACAATTTGCTAAGAAATTAGATAGTGAGATAGCCGAAGCTGAAACTCAAGCAATTATCGAAGAAAATGCAAATCAAGAATTATTAGACTTTGATACTGAAGATGTCATTGAAGCAGATGCAGAAGTAGTAGATGTTGAGCCAATAAAAGAGGATAAGCCTAAGAAAGAGCCTGAACAGATAATTATAGACGAAGGACCGGGATATTAAAATGAGGGATATAGAAGAAATCAAACAAAATAAAAGATTGATACTACAAGAAATAGGCATAGATGGAGGATATGGATATGCATATCTTCCAACTTCAAAAAAACCAGTAGCTATTATATTTAGTTTTGGTGGTGGTTGGGACCACGTATCAGCCAGTTATTCGAGTAGAACTCCTACTTGGGATGAAATGTGCTACATCAAGGATATTTTCTTTAAAGAAGATGAATGCGTGCTGCAGTATCATCCACCTAAAAGTGAATATGTAAATATTCATCCGCATTGTTTGCATTTGTGGAGACCGAAATATGACATTATCCCAAAGCCACCAATGTACATGGTTTAGAGGTGAGATTATGAAACTAAAAGTTCTTGCAAGTGGTTCAAAAGGCAATTGCTACATCCTTAATTCTCCAACAGGGAGCCTGCTAATTGAGGCAGGTATCCCTTGGAAGGAGATGTTAAAAGGTTTGGACTATGACATATCAAATGTATTAGCTTGCTTAGTGTCACATGAACATTTAGATCATTCAAAGTCAGTAGCAGATGTTATGAAGGCTGGTATTGATTGCTACATGAGTAAAGGCACTATAGATGCTTTAAATATACCACATAACCAAAGCTACAGAGCAATACCTGCAAGAGAAGGATTCCAAATAGATTTTGGAGATTTTACAGTGTTATCTTTTAAAACTGAACATGATGCAGCAGACCCAAGAGGATTTTTAATCCAGTATAGACCAACTAAAGAAAAGTTCTTATTTATCACTGATAGTTACTACAGTAAATACAAGTTCAAAGGCTTAAATTACATCTTGATTGAGTGCAACTACATCAAAGAAACCCTAGACCAAAATATAGAGAATGGATATATAGACGACTCAATGAAGCCAAGGTTATTACAGTCACATTTTAGTCTAGAAAATGTCAAAGAGTTTTTAAAAGCTAATGACTTAAGCCAGTGCCAAAATATAATTCTCTTGCATCTTAGCGATAGAAACTCAGATGAAAACCAGATGATAAAAGAAATTGAAGAACTAACAGGGATTAGACCTTATGTGGCAGATAAGGGGTTGGAGTTAATATTAGAAATGTATCCGTATTAGGAGGGATAAAATGAAATTTTTATGGTCGATAGGATTTAGTATTTGGATAGTAGCTGCTGGATTATGGGTTAGAGAGCAAATAAAGATTAGAAAAAATAAATCAAGGTTAACCTCAAACTCTTGGCTATTTCTTGCAATAATGTGGCTTGGACTTATTGTTATGAGAATTGGTAACTAGGAGGGCTCATTTTGGAACATATGAAAGAAGTAACTAGGTACCAATGTCAATTCTGTAAAAAAGACTTCAAGACACCTGATAGACACCAATGCAAATTCAATCCAGAGTTAAAGAATTGCTTTACTTGTAAGAATTTGAAAGGTTGGAATGAAGGCGAAGAATATAGTTTTGGCGAGTGGTATGGTAGAGAACCAAATATTCCAGATTGTGTGGCTATACCACCTGATATGCAAGATTGGAATATCGAATCAATAAAAAATACTAATTACAATATGCAATGCGAAAAATGGAAGCAAGGCAAATACGATTGGAGCCAAGACTATGAAGAAATACGAGGGCTGTTTTAAAAAATAAAACTCCTGGGGCTTCACAGAATTACCCTAGAGCAACAAAGCTTATAGCAGTAATGCAATTTATCGGACAATCACATAAAAAAGCTTAAAAACAATTTAAAGAGGTGAGAGAGATAAAAGATGATTCTTTTGGAGTTTTAATAACTATTTTTATAATTATACTTTTAGCATTAGCATTAGTTTATGCATTAGCTGATGAATATAAGGCAGAAATGAAAGTGTACGAAGCAGAACTACAGAAGCAGTCTGAGACCATAAAATCATTAGAAACTAAAAATGCACAGCTAGAAGAAAAGCTGAATTCAGTTACAAATGATAATGAACTGCTAAACCAGCTATTAAGAGATTTTGTAAAAGAGTTTCAGAAAACAAAAGAGGAGCAACCCTCTAGGGGTAGTCTTGTAAGAAAAAATCTAGGAGAATTTATGGTTACAGCTTATGATTTATCGGTTGAGTCTTGCGGAAAACCTATAGGGCACAAGGAATATGGCATCACAGCTTCAGGATTTAACCTTACAGGTCATACATGGGAAACAGCAAAGACCATAGCAGTTGACCCAAAAGTAATACCACTAGGTAGCAAGGTTAGAGTTACATTTACAGATGAAAAATATTCAAAGTACAACGGTGAGTATATTGCAAGAGACACGGGAGGAGCAGTTAAAGGAAAAATAATAGATTTGTTCCTCGGTGACTTCAGTAGCAACGAAGAATCACAAAAGGTTAGAGATTTTGGAAGAACTAAAGCGATAGTAGAAATTATTAAAAGTGATAAGGAGTGATATGTAAATGCCAAACATGATTAATCTAGAAAGTTTTGCAGGTGGAGCACTAGCAGAGAAATTTAATGATGGTTTTCAGGAAGTACTCAAGAACATTTCAGATTTAAACACAGATTTCAAGAAGAAAAGAAAACTAACGCTTGAACTAGAATTCCAACCTGACGAGGAAAGAGAGCTATCTCTAATCGACATCAAAGTTAAAACAAAACTGATACCACCTATTCCAGTAGGCACAAAAATATTAATAGACAAAGATGGTAATGGAAATATAGTAGCAAGCGAATATCAAAAACAAGTAAGAGGTCAACAATACATGAGAGTTGATGAAGAAACAGGCGAGATATTAGCAGAAAAAGTAGACACAAAAGGCATTAAGTTAATAAAATAATAGATTTTGGGAGGAATGAAAGAATGATAAACAGAGAAGCTTTAGAGTATTTAGTAGGTTTAGGATTCAATGAAGATGTTTTAATCGAAACAGAAAAAGGATTGTTTTCAAAATCAAGACTTGAAAGAGTTGAATTACCAAAAGTTCAGACTCTTATAGTATCTACATTAACAAGCTTAATCGACTACTGTAAAAGCAATATAGATGTTTTGCCAAGTAAAATGCTAATCCAGGTAGTCAGTCCGAAGGAAGTAAGATTATTGTCGCCATTAGATATAGACAACAATAGACAAGAGTACATTAAGGCAGTTGCTAATCTTCCAGATAACATTTATTATGACAGATTTATTGACACAGAGCAGTTCAATATCATGCTTCAATCTTCATTCGTAGATAATGAGGACAAGCAGTTGTTATTGAAGTTCACAGGTTTAATACAAGATGAAACTATTAAAACAGTTGGAGATGATGGAGTCACGCAATCAGCTACAATCAAGACTGGAATAGCGAAAAAAGGTGAAGCAGAAGTACCTAATCCAGTGGTACTAGCTCCATATAGAACCTTCCCTGAAATTAGGCAACCTGCAAGTAAGTTTATATTCAGAATGAAAACGGGTCCATTGGCAGCATTATATCAAGCAGATGGAGGAGCATGGAAGAACGAAGCTATGTGGTTAATAAAAGAGTTTTTACAAGAAGCGTTAGAAGATATAAAGGATTTCTTTGAAATAATATCTTAATGTACAGCAGGGGCGAAAGCTCCTGCACCCTAAAGGGGTGATGATTATTGTCAGGTTGGATAAAACTTCATAGGCGAATAGTGAATAGTGACATCTATCAAATGCCTCCTTTATACTTGAGAACGTTTGAACGCTTAATAATTGAAGCTAATCATCAAGATGCAGAAATACCTTATAAAGAAAAAGGCTCAAAAGTCACTGGTAAAAAGTTGATTCAAAGAGGCGAGCGATTAACAAGTGTAAGAGATATATGCAATTGGATTGCATGGTATGAAAGAGGGAAATTGAAAATTCCAAATCCCAAAACTGTTCAAGAAATATTGGATTGGTTGGAAGCAAACGACATGATTTTTATATATGGTGAGAAGGGTAACAGAACAGAAACACATTACAAGATAGTAAATTACAACGATTATCAAAAAAAGGACAGTGAAGAAGTAACAGAAGAGAAACAGTTCGGAAACAGTTCAGAAACAGAAAAACAACAGTCACTGGATACAAACAAGAATGATAAAGAATGTATTAAGAATGATAAGAATGATAAAGAAGATATAAATACTACTTGTGTCGATTCTGAAGAATCTCCACCTGTAAAGTATGACGAGGATTCAGTTTACTATCAAGCAGCTTTGTATCTAAGGAAAAAGATTCTCGAGTTCAATCCTAAATGCAAGGTGCCCAATGATAACCCTAAAGCATTAGAGAAGTGGTCAGACACGATAAGGCTAACAATTGAGAGAGATAAAAGAACAATAGATGAAATGAGAGAAATAATGAAATTTGTATTTAAAGATGACTTTTGGTGTACGGTGGTCCAGTCACCAACTAACTTAAGAAAAAATTGGGATAAGATTTGGAGCAAAATGAAAGTTAGTAATAAGCCAAAAGCAAACAATAATTTATCTAAGCTAGAGGAAATGTTTCAAAAGGCACTAGCAGAGGAAGGGGGATTCGATGACTAAGCCAGAAGTAATAAAGCTATTAGCTATGTTAGCTGCAGCTTATCCCAATATGAAAGAAGTAAATGAAGTACAAATAAACCTATGGTATGACTGTTTAAAGGATATAGACACAAAAGTTGCATTAGCGGCTATAAAGAAACATATTCTTGAAAGTACTTTCCCACCTTCTATAGCTGAAATAAGAAAGCAGGTAATGGAAGTTGCTACCCCAGCAAATGAAAAGTTAGATGGTGCTAGTGGGTGGGGAGAGGTAATCAAGGCTATTAAAGAATACGGTTACTATAGGGAAAAAGAAGCTTTGGAAAGTATGACACCAGTAACTAGAAAAGTAGTTAAGTACATGGGATGGCAAGAAATATGCCACAGCGAAAAGCCAGATGTAGTTAGAGGTCAATTTCTAAAGATGTATGAAACGGTAGCAGAACGAGAAAAACAAGATAGGCTGCTACCAGAGACGTTCAGAGAAGAAATAAAGCAAATATCAGAAAACACAAAAGCAATAGCAGGATTAGTTAGCAGTATGGATATGGGAGAAATCTTAAAATAAAAGGCTTTTGGAGGGATTATATGGATAGCTTAAAAGACATTATTACTGATGAAGAAATACTAGAAGTAATAAAAAAGCATGAAGGCGAGCATATGCCGATTAGAAGATTGACTGATTTATTGGGTTTTTATAGCACCAGCACCACACATGGAAGAATTAAAGATTTAGAACGTAAAGGACTGATAAAAGTAGAAATTATTAGGGAAACACGAATCAGTGTGAAAGGTTAAGTTGATAAAAGTGAGGTGCAGGATGAAAAGGATAGTAATAGATGTCTATGATGAAAAAGACGGGAAATTAAACGGACTAATTGACATTAGAAGCAATGAATATGGTTTTAGCTATGGCAATGATATAACAGGTCATGGGCTTCAATGTAAACATGATAGCGAATCAAATGAATATAGAAAACTAATGTTTAGACTTGATAGAATAACTGATTTAGTTAGAAAAATTGAAGGAAGTGAGGGGATATAGTGGCAGCATGTAAGGTATGTAAAAAAAGCGAAGTATCAATGTTATGTATTTGTGAGGAATGCTTAATAGAATTGCAAAATAAGGTAAAAGAGAAAGGTGTTCAGGAATTTGTCACAAGAGGAAAGTATCTAGAGAAACTAAAAGAAATTAAGAATCTAAATCATGCACTAAATCATGTGACAGCAGCAAGGGATGTATGTGTAGATAAAATAGAGCAACTTTCATCGAGAAATCGTGAGTTAGCAGAGAAAATTCAGTTATGCAGACAATTTTTCAATATGGCGAAAGATAAATATAAGTATGTAGGAGGACAATGTGAAAAACATGTATGGGATCAAATTGTTGAAAAATTCGTAGAAATGCTTGAGGGGGTTGAGTGATGAAAGTATTATCTCTAATACAACCTTGGGCAACGTTAATAGCGTTAAATGAAAAGAAAATAGAAACTAGATCATGGAAAACAAATTATAGAGGTCCGTTGTTGATACATGCTAGTAAAAAGATAGAAAAAAGAGTTTGTGATATAGAGCCTTTTTATTCAACTCTACACAGTAATGGCATTGATGAATCTAATAAGCTTCCAACTGGTTTTATAATTGCAAAATGTAATTTAGTAGATTGCGTAAAAATGACAGATTGGCAGCTGGACAGTTCATATAGGGTAATAAATGCTACATTGGGAAACGGACAGATAATAACAGGAAATGAATTAGAATTTGGAGACTACTCTCCTGGTAGATATGCTTGGATATTAGAAGATATTGAAATGCTTAAGGAATTAATTCCAGCGAAAGGTCAGTTAGGGTTATGGAATTTTGAGGGGGTTGAAAACATAAAAGACAAATCAAACTATATGTCAGGTATGTTAAAGAAATATGGAAGAAGTCGTTAACTTGAGGGTTAGCAACTAAAAAAATAAAAATTGAAAGGGGTATGGAAATGTCAGTAAAGTTTTATGATATTAAATGTGATAAATGCGGTTCGATAGAATGGGATAGCAAAGAAGGAAATTATTATTGCCGTCATTGTAGAGATGTAATGTCTGATGAAAAAATATCAAGAGAATTAAAAGAAGCTTTCAGAAAACATAAGCAAGAAATTATAGACAATGTGAGTTTTGAAGTTAATGGAATGAGAGCTTTTAGAGTAGATGAATATTACACAGTAGTAGCACATGGTGGAGAAGAAGCTTTAAGTTGTTATGTTGAGGAATATGGGATAACACCAGATGATGAATTATACGAGGGTGTAGAAGAAATTAATCCAGAAAAAAGTCGTATGTTTTATCCAGTAAGCGAAATTCCAGTTACAAGACTTGAAGAATTAATTGAATTAGGACATAAACAAGAAATATGGGATGGGGATTTATGTATTTCTATTACTAAAGCAGAAGCTATGAAATTAAGAAATGAAACAAAACCATATATTTTGAGTGTTTCTTCAGATGTTTTATAGTTGCTAAGTTTACACTTATCGTAGAAAGGAGAAAGTATGGTTCATCCTATAGACTTTATTAATCAATTAAGAGAATCAGAAGACTATATTGAGGCTATTTATAGTAATGGTGGATGATATCAATTTTATAAGATATTGAAATTATTATATCCAAATGCGATTGCCTACAAAGTAAAAGTCGTAGAAGATGATAAAAATCATAGTCATGTAATTACTTTGATAGATAATGTTTTCTATGACATAAAAGGAAAAGTAAATATCAATAACTATTACGATATGCAAAAAGTGGAGGACAGAGATATTGCTGAAATGGGAAAATGGTCTTTTTCAAAACGTCATTGGTTATATAAGGAATGTCTTAATTGTGGAGAATTAATTAGTTACTAACTATAAGTTTAGGAGGGAAATTATGAATAGTGTAATTTTAATAGGAAGGTTAACTAGAGACCCCGACCTTAGATACCTGCAAACAGGAATGGCAGTATCAAGGTTTAGTCTAGCAGTAGACAAAGATTTATCTAAAGAGAAGAAACAAGAGTTTGAGAGTAAAGGGCAACCTACAGCAGATTTTATCAATATTGTAGTCTGGGGAAAACAAGCTGAAAACTGTGCAAACTATTTAGTAAAGGGCAGATTAGTTGCGATTCAAGGACGTATTCAAACAGGAAGCTATACTGCTGAAGATGGGTCAAAGAGATATACAACTGATGTTGTAGCAGAGAGAGTACAGTTTCTTGAATATAAGGACAAGCAGTCTAATCAACAAAGCTACCAACAATCAGATTTTGAGGTTTCTGGTTTCAGACCTACAGATGACGATGATATACCTTTCTAGAAGGAAGAGGTGTAATGAGAATATGACTAAAAAAGAGCTAGATGCAGAAATAATTGCATTACATAAACAAGGACTTAATGGCAGAGAAATAGCAAGAAAACTATTTATCAGTCAAACTAAGGCAACTAGAACAATTCAGGAATACAAAGAAAAGGTACTTATAGCAGTTGAAATGGTAGTTGCTATGTACTTTAAAGGTATAAAAGTCAAAGATGCGATTGAACAAGCTAAGGAGGTATTAGGTTATGCTACTCCATGAGATAAGAAGAACTATAGCGAAAATAAATAGTTTAGAGAGCAACAGAAAAGTAATCAATTCTGAAATCATTGAAATAGAGTTAAGAAGCCAAAGAGAGATACTAAACGAGCAATTTAAAATAGCCAAAGCAGAAGGTTTGAAAGGACAAATGCAATTTCTAGCGATTGAAGGGAGACGTTGAGATGGAAATAAGGGAACTAGTTAAAAAGGCACATGAAAATGCAGTTGAAAAGGGATTTTATGATGATGAACGCTTTATAGTAAATAAGCTAAGACAAAACATTAGGTTAAATGAAAAAGAAATAGAGATTATCCAAACTGCATTTAAGATTCAAAAAATAGCACTAATAATTTGCGAGGCAACAGAAGCCATAGAAGCTCTTAGAAAAGGCGATAAAATAGAACACGATGAAGAAATAGCAGATATTTTAATTAGAACAGGTGATTACTCAGGAGCTGCCAAAGTAGATTTAGAAACAGAAACTATTAATAAGATGCTAAAAAATAAAAACCGTACTTATAAACACGGGAAGGAGTTTTGATATGCCACACATCAGCTATATAGATACAGCAGTACCTAATGTCAAAGTAGGCACCATGCTAAAAATTGAAATAGACAATGAAGATAAGAAAAGAAAAACATGCATGAGAGTAGGCAAGGTAATTCAGAGGACAAAGGATTTAATAATTGTTGACTTTGCTTATCTAAAAGGCAATGGTTCTTTCAGAAGAAGTTATAGAGTTATGGATTTGGCAGGGAAATTAGTGAAGTGGGAGGTTATTGAGTAGTTAGTAACACAATATAATCTGGAGGTAGAAATATGGATTACATTGAATTTCTTGAAAGAAAGAAAAAAACGGAAGAAACTGCAGGAATAAAAGTTAATCCTGAAATGCTAAATAAGAATCTATTTGATTGGCAATCTGAAGTAGTAAGTTGGAGCTTAAGAAAAGGTCGTAGCGCATTATTTGAGGAATGCGGTTTAGGAAAAACAATTCAACAGTTAGAATGGGCAAATCAAGTTCATCAAAAGACTAATAAGAATGTATTAATAGTAGCACCATTGGCCGTAAGTAGACAGACTCAAAGAGAAGGTGAAAAATTCGGGATAGAAACTCATATAGCCAGAAAACAGAAAGATGTTAAAAAGGGGATAAATATAACCAACTATGAGATGCTAGAACATTTTGACCCAGATGAATTTATAGGAGTGGTTTTAGATAAGTCCTCAATATTAAAATCCTTCATGGGAAAGACAAAAAGAATGTTAGTACAAGCCTTTGAGAATACACCATATAGATTAAGTTGTACAGCAACACCAGCACCTAATGACCACATGGAAATATTAAACCAAGCTGAATTTCTAGGAATAATGAGTAGTAGTGAAGCTTTAGCAATGTGGTTCATCAATGATACTCAAAACATGGGGACATATCGACTAAAGAAACATGCAATAAAGCCGTTTTGGGAATGGGTTAGCACCTGGGCAGTCAGTATAAGTAAGCCTTCAGATATAGGTCCATATAGTGATGAAGGATTTATTTTACCCAAGTTAAATGAAAACATAGAAGTAGTTGAAATAAGTGAAATAGATAAAACCTTCCAAGATGGATTTTTAAGAGAGATAAACACCAATGCAACGGCCTATCATAAAGAGAAAAGATTTACAGCTGAAAAAAGAGCAATAAGAACGGCTGAAATAGTAGCAAGAAAATCTGACAAACAACATGTAGTTTGGTGTGATACCAACTATGAAGCAGATCTATTAATGAAATATATTCCTCAGGCTGTAGAAGTTCGAGGAAGTGACAGAGTAGAGAAAAAAGAGGAATCCATCATGGGATTCATCGATGGTGATATTCGAATTCTAATTAGCAAGCCCACTATATTTGGTTATGGACTGAACTTACAAAATTGCTCCAATACTACATTTTGTGGACTTAGCTATAGCTATGAAGATTACTACCAAGCATTAAAGAGATTTCACAGATTCGGCCAGAAGGAAGAAGTAAGTAGCAATATTGTAATAGGTTCAACCGAGCTAAACATACTAGAAACAATAAGGAGAAAACAGCAACTTCATATAGAAATGAACGAAAACATGTTCAGCAGCATTAAAGAAATTCAAGGTCATAGCATAAAGGGTACAAAATTTAAGTTAAACCTAGATGAAATAAAAATAGAATTACCAAAATGGGCAGTAGGAGAGTGATAAGATGACTAAGCAATATCATGGAGAGAATTTCTCAATCTATAACGGAGATTGTGTAAGAGTAATAAAAGAAATTCCAGATAATAGTGTGCATTTCAACATATTCAGTCCACCTTTTGCTAACCTATACATCTATTCAGATGACTTAGCAGATATGGGAAATTGCAAAGATATAGATGAATTCTTTGAACAATTTGACTTCCTTATTCCTGAACTTTACAGAGTAACAAAACCAGGCAGATTATGTGCAGTACATTGTAAACAGCTAGTGAAGTATAAAGGCAGGGATGGCCGAGCAGGGTTGACTGATTTTAGAGGAGAGATAATTAGACACTTTGAAAAGTTCAACTGGCAATATCATTCAGAAGTAACTATATGGACAGACCCAGTACTCGAAATGCAAAAGACTAAAGCCCATGGCCTACTATATAAACAAGTAAGAAAAGATGCAAGTTTCTCACGGCAAGGATTACCTGATTACCTAGTAGTATTCAGAAAATGGGCAGAACAAGATGAAGAACATCTAATAGAGCCAGTAGAACATACAAAAGAGGATTTCCCACTACCTATATGGCAAAGATATGCAAGCCCAGTATGGATGGACATTCAAAGGACTAATGTATTAAACGTACAACAGGCCAAAGAAGATAAAGACGAAAAACATATTTGTCCTCTGCAGCTAGATGTAATAAAAAGAGCGATAGATTTATGGACTAATCCAGGAGATATAGTATTTAGTCCATTCATGGGAATAGGTAGTGAAATATACCAAGCCGTAAGGATGGGAAGGAAAGGTATAGGGATTGAACTTAAGGAAAGTTATTTCGAGCATTCTTATAAAAATATCATGATGGCAGTTCAGGAAAGCAATCAAGTATCAATATTCGATTTTCAGTAGGGCGTATGTGCAAGGGGAAACCGACAAAGTTTGGCGACCGAGAAGGTTTCTCCACAAGCACACACAGTTTTATTGTAACACTAAAGATTACAAAAAGATATATGAAGGGGAGCTATAGATGACAGTTCAGATATTAGAACTATTTGGTGGTATTGGTTCACCTAGAATAGCCCTTAGAAATATTGGTATTCCAGTCAAATCAATAGATTATGTTGAAATAGATGAAAAAGCAGTAAGAAGTTACAATGCAATGTTTGAAAATGAATTGAAATACAAAACTCAAGATGTAAGAGGTTGGAATCTAAAGCCTGATATATTAATCCATGGTTCACCTTGTCAAGATTTCAGTATAGCTGGAAAACAAAAAGGAGCAGACCCCAATAGTGGGACAAGGTCTAGCCTTATGTGGGAAACATTGCATATAATCGAGCAAATGGGAGTATGGAAGCCGAGGATTGTGATATGGGAAAATGTAAAAAACGTATTATCTAAGCACATGATCCATAACTTCAATAAATACTTAAAGAAAATGAAACAAATGGGATATACAAACTCTTATGAGGTTTTAAATGCAATGGAATTTGGATTGCCACAGAATAGAGATAGAGTATTCGTAATTTCATGTTTGGACGGAACATACTTTAAATTTGATGATTTAATTAGGACAGAACCTCCACACATAAGAGAGTATCTTGAAGATACTGAGGAAGAAAAATATATAGTAACCCAACCAAGTATGCTTAGAGTCATTGACAAGAAACCAAAGAACTTTAATGGATATGTGAAGATAATAGATTCTTATTGCGAAACAATCACTACTAAGCAAATGAGAAGCCCTAATAGTGGGGTAATTGACTTAAAAGACGGAAGATATAGATATTTAACCGAGAGGGAATGTTGGAGATTGCAAGGCTATTCTGATGAAGATTTTGAAAATGCTTTGTCAGTTCATCCAGGAAGAGAAGGTTGTTTAAATGGAGCATTATATCATCAAGCGGGTAACTCGATTCCAGTGACAATATTTGAGAGTATCTTTAGAAAGATATTCTTTGGAGAGGTCCAGAAAGTTACAAGACAATTATCACTTCTAAAATAGGAGGTTTGAAGAAATGAATAGAACCCAAAGGCGAAAAACTGAGAAGAATTTAAAGAAAATCATGACAGATAAACAACTTAAGAACCTTAAAGAAGATATTTCAAATGAATTTATATCTAAAAAAGTAGAAGAAAGATTTAATCATACATGGGAAAAGTTCGGGACCATATTACTAGAAACTATGAGGGAATTCAGAATCAGTCAAGAGAGAATAAATCAGATAGTTACAACAGCTTATAACAGACTTGAAGAAGAGTTAAAGGGGGCTGGCAAGAATGAAGGATTATCTAAATGCTCAGGAAATGAATGATGTCTTACTAGTAGGAATTCTACTAGATAAATCAGCGGTAATTAGAGAAGAATGGATGAAACGAGACAATCTAACCAAAGAAGAGCATAAGGCATTGAAAACAGCACAAACATATCTTGCCAAATTCTATGAACAATTAATGAGAAGATTAGACATAAAAGAAGTCAAGAAGATGATGAAACGAACAGCGGATTATGAACTTAAAATAATCGATAAATTCACACTTAAAAGGCTTCAAGGCACATGGCAGGAAGAAATGAAAATCGCTCATGTGGATAGGGAAGAATTCGAGGACTGGTGCGAACAAATAATGCAGATTCACTGTAAAGGGTGTAAAAAACATTTTGGCCAATGTAACTTACATGATGTATTTTATAATAACTTTGTTCCTGAAAGTGGTTGGAACCTTGAAAGATGCAGATATGCATATAAGGAAGTCAAGAAGAAAAAGAAGATAAAAGAGTAGGGGGTTAATTATGAGAACGTTAAATTCATATATAGCTAAGAGCATAATCAGATATTTGAATGGAGATTACGGAGAGTATAGAAGTCTTAAAAATAAAGCTTTGGAAATACATAAAGAAGAGCAATATCAGCGAAGATGTATCTTAACAATTGGAGAGACAATACCAAGCTCAACAAAAAAGAAAATCTATAAGATGGTGAACTAAAAACATAAGGGGTGAGTAGATGGGCTTAGAATACATTAGCTACATCCAGACAGAAGAATTATTTAAGGCATGGCCAACAATTCAAGGAATAAAGGAAAGTTTAGCAATAGAACTTAGAGCATTAGAAGTAGCCAACTCAGATGAAAAAGATGAATACATCTACACTCAAGTTGTAGGCAACAAGGTTATAACTGATATTCCTCCAACAGGGAAAATATCAGACACGACAGGAGACATAGCTGCTAATTACATGAATGTCATTAATCGTGACTATTATAACACTTTAGAAGCTATAAAGAAAGATAAGTTTTATATAGAGCTAGTTGACGATAAGCTAAACATAGCATTTAGGAGATTAACCTCAACACAACAGAAGCTACTTAAACTGTTCTACTGGGAAAAGAAAACATGGGCAGAGGTACTTGAAGAGCTTAAAAAGGACAAGCATTTTATTAGTAAACATCAAGCACAGGTTCAAAGAAGAGTTAGTATCGAGAAGTTGCAAAGCATATCTAAAATTACGGTAGAAGCATATTTAAAAGTAATGGAATTAGTGGAGGTGGAATAGATGGATATCAAAGAATGTTGCAAATACTGCATGAGCATATACACTTCTACACCTGCAAGTCCTAAAAGAAAATACAAGTTTTGTCCTATGTGTGGTGAGAAACTAGATTTTAGTCGTAAGGTCTATAAGTTGAAATTGGAGGAGGTCGAAGAATGAGAGAGATTGAATTTAGAGCATTAACTAATTCAAAGGTTGAGGTAAAGGGATATTACGTTTATGATGAACATTTAAAATTACATTACATCGACACTGGCAGAGGTGTTATGGTGGAAATAAATCCTGATACATTAGGCCAGTATATTGGTATAAAAGATGTTTGCAAAAGGAAAGTATTCCAAGGGGATATTGTCAAGGTCAGAGAAATCATATATGAAAATTGTAAAAGAAAGAAAATAGATAGAATAGATGAATATATAGGCGAAGTAGTTTGCCATCAATACGGTTGGCACATAGCAGAAAAGTTGGAAAACGGCACTAGATATCATTCATTGTGGTTATGGAACATTAACGGAGAGAATGATGACACTATGGAGATTTTAGGTAACAGATGGGATACTCCAGAACTTTTAGAAAGAGAGGGCTTTGAGTGATGAATAAAACAAAGATTGATTGGGCTGATTATAGTTGGAACATAGTCACAGGCTGTAAAAACGATTGCGAATATTGTTATGCTAAGAAGATTGCTAATAGATTTAAGGATAAAAATAATCTAACATATGTAAATGGAGTTAAGCCAGAACATTTATCAAATATACCTTATCCATATGGATTTTTACCTACATTTCACCCTAATAGATTGAATGACCCGCAAAAGGTTAAAGAGCCACAAAGTATATTTGTATGCAGCATGGCCGACTTATTTGGAGAATGGGTGCCAGATGAATGGATAAAAGATGTATTTAAGGCTTGTGAGAAGGCTCCACAACATAGGTATTTGTTCCTTACTAAGAATCCTGATAGGTATATAGATTTATATGAGAAAAAGATATTGCCATATAAAGAAAATATATGGCTAGGAACAACTATAACAAGACCAAGTGATGAATTTGTATTCTTCAAAGATACTCCATATAAAAGCTTTATAAGTATAGAACCGATACTAGAGCCATTTGGACAATTAGCTAAGGGAGAAATGCCCCAATGGATAATAGTTGGAGCAGAAACAGGCAATAGAAAAGGCAAAGTAATCCCTAAAAAAGAGTGGATTATGAGCATCAAAGAGCAATGTAGAGCTGCAGGAGTGCCTTTGTTCATGAAGGAAAGCCTAAGAAAATTAATGGGAGAAGACTTTGTTCAGGAGTTCCCGTGGGAAAAGAGGGAATGATTAATGGACATTGAAAAAGCTATAGAAGAGTTGAAGTATGTTAGACAATTTTTCCATGTAGACGAAGAGAGTTTAGACTTAGCAATAAAAATACTCGAAAACCAAATAGCTAAGATTATCACGAGAAAAGATATATCGGAATCTTATAAATGCCCTAGTTGTAATGAAGATAGAAGTTGGAAGGACGGAAGATGTTGTAAGAATTGTGGTCAACTACTTGATTGGAGGAATGATTAATGCCAGCAGATAAATTTGTAGGTAGATTATATACAAGCGACCCAATAACAGGCGAAAAAAGAGAGATTAAAGGTATTCAGGAGTTTACTATTAACACTGATGAAATAGCTGACTATGAGCCTATAGAAGTCCCTAAGGAGATAAATATATCATTAAACAATGTAGAAATATCGCAGGAAGCAATAGAAATGCTAATAGGCAAACATAGAGTCCTTAAAGGCAGTCTTAAAGGAATAACAGAGCAAATAATAAATCAAATATTGCCGAATGAAATTTCATGGATAGACCTTAAGCAAAACAGAGTTCATAAAAAGGGTAGAATTAATAAGAAGTGGCGTAAAAGACATGGATATACTTGTACGGTGTACTATGAATAGGAGGATTTATTGATGACTAAAGCCGAGTTACTAAAAGCAAATGAAATCAGATCTGAAATAGATAAATTAGAAGATTTTATATGGCAGGCAGAGAAGACTTGGACTGGAAAAATAATAAAACAAACATCTAGATATATATTTAAGTCTAATGCCTATGGCACAATGGAATCAGCTGAATATGAGTTAGATAATAAAATGAAAAATAAGGTGCTTGATTTGTTGAGGGAAAGATTAAAGGAATTGTATAGTGAGTTGGAGAGGATTTAATTCTCGGGGTTCGCCTTGCGTTATGGGTGAACCTTATTTTTATAGGGTTAATCTTGGGGAAATATGATATAATTTTCTTAAAAATTATCAAAACAGGGGAGAAGAAATGGATAAATATCATGTTTTAGAAAAATATAATTTAGAAAAAAAGATTGAAAAAGAATATGAATTAAAAACAAAAAATCATAGAGGGGCAACAGACCTTATTACAAGATTTAGGATTTGTAAAAAACATATTAATGAAAAACAGGTTGAAATAAGAAATGATCTTGATAAGTTGCAAAGAGAAACGGAGTGTTTCAAACTAAGCGAAATTCCAAACCCCGAGGGGTTAAAACATACTAACTGTTATTTTTGGTATATAAAAAATATTGATAGCATATGTGAAAGTTGCGAGTTTTATAATAGTGTACTTAAAGAACTTCAAGAATCTATAAGTGAGTTAAGTAAAGCAGCTGATGATTTTTTAAAAGCGGAATATGATGAATATTGGGATGCTTGATATTTTAAGAGTATTTCTAATACTGTATTATTCAGAAATAGGTTTTACAGTATTTTTATGTAGTATTACAAGTATAAGGTTCACCCGGGATTAATGGCGAGCCTTTTTATATATGATACGTTTTATATGGATATGATATAATTTCAGTAACCATATTATTTTAGATACTTAGGTTATATTTATTGTAATCTATAACTTTTATGAAAGGTAGTGTTGAAGTTGGGCAAAGATAAAAAGGGGTTTGACCCAATATATGACGACAATAAAAAAGCTAATGTATGGATTTTAGGTAAAAAAGAAGGAGCTGATGGTGAAAAATATAGAAAAATTGAAACAATAATTGATTATGTAAATACATATTTATCAAAGGAATCCTTAACTAAAGAGGAAAAAGAAAACTCAAGAGAAGTAAATTTTAAAATAAAAGATGAAATAGTATTATTTGAAACACAAGCGGGACAGCAGAAAATACATGCTTGGTTGTTAGAAAATTCAAGTTCAAAATATATTAACTCTTTGCACATTTCTAGAAGAACAAGAAAAGGAGTATATGGGTCTCAAGAGATTACATTAACAGGAGAAGCAATTTTAAGACTAAGAAACTTTTTAAATAATATGAATTTTATTGATAACCACAATAATAATCCTTTCACTATACCTGTAGATTCATTAGATATTAATAAGTCTATCGCAGAACAAAATTACTCTCATATAATTAATCAAGATGAATTTACTGAACTTATAAATGCAAATATGTTTCAAATAGAGAATTTTTATAAAATAATAGCCATAGAAAAAATGAGTCAAGCTATAATAGAACTGAAAAAAATAATCGAAGGTGAGTTTAAAAATGAAAATTATATTCAGAAATTTTTATTAGATAATCTATGGATGTTTGGTAACGATTATTCGTTTATAATAAATGATGAGAAGATTAATGCTAAAAATATTTTAGACATTATTCCAAAGAATTTTGAAGGTTACATAGATATAATAGAAGTAAAACTTCCAAATGAAAAGTTGTTTAATTTTGACAAAAGTCATAATAATTACTATTGTACTTCAAATTTAACTAAAGCAATTGCTCAAACTCAGAATTATATTTTTGAACTAGAAAAAATGACAACAAACGAAAAATACCAAATGAATAATGAATGTAAAATTATAAAGCCAAAAGGAGTAGTTTTATACGGATCTATAGAGAAATTAAGTAATAATGAAGAAAGATATTTAAGGATATTAAATTCATCCTATCATAATTTAAGTATAATTACATATCAACAACTATTGGAAAAAGCAAAAAATACTCTTTCTTTTTATGAAAAGAAACGTTAATAGTTTATAAATATTAGATGTTTTATTTAAGAGAACTAAAAAAATATAAAATTTTCAATTTAAAGATGGACCATTTTCTTATGTACAATGAGGATAAGAAGGATATAATTTGGGTATAAGACTGGAAAAAAGATAAAAGGGGAGATTGGGATGAGCAGTAATCTTAAAGAGCTTATTTATCAGTTTAACGAAGTGCTATTGCCAAGGGTTAACATGTATATTGAATATTTTAATGCTGTTAGTAAAATGAAAAAGATGGCAGAGGATATAAAATATGTTACGGAATCTATAGAAAACTTTCAAACAATTTGCACTTTATTGGGATATCCTCATCATTATAGCCTGTTCATATCTCAAAGAGAATTGGATTTATTATTCAAAGATTTTCATGGAAATGAAGATGAGGTCAAACAAATAATAGATAATTTTTATATTGCACGGTTTGATGATATGTATATAAAAGAGAAATTTCTAAAAAGATGGGAACAGGCAACCATATTAAGTAGAAGATTAAAAATTATTAGAGAATCAATATCATGTTTTGAACAACAGCTGTATTTTACAGCTATTCCAGTGTTATTCTCACAACTTGAAGGAATGGTAGCTGATGGATATAATCATAAAGGTAGAATGAGTAGTAAGCAATTAAAACAATATATATTAGATTTACTTAATGCAGAGGATTCATCGTTTAAAGCACAATTAAGTAAATTTTACACTAATACTATATTAGTAGGTTTTGAACATAATGAACCCATTGATTCATTTCTAAGTAGACATGCTATTATGCATGGTGCAGATGTTGAATATGGAACTAAACAGAATTATATAAAATTACTATTATTCTTTGATTTGATATATGAGAGAATAATTGAAAAGCAACGAGAGCGCGAAAATTTATAAGAAAATGAGGTGAACTAAAATGAGAGAAATATTATATGATGGGAAACACGAAGTAACCATAAAAGAAGTTCTAGAAAAAATAAATTATTATTTAAACCTAGCAGAAGAAGGACAAGCAATATATGAAAAGGATAAAAAGAAAGCTTTTGACATTGCAAAAAATATAAGACAAAGTTTAGAAAAAGAGTATAAGAACAATAATTTAAAGAGAATAGAAAATATATATGAATCAAATAGGTATTTCCTTGATTATTCAGGAGCAGTACATGATGTTGTGGCTTCCATTGTAGGTAGGTTGACATATAGTAATCTTTATTCTTTTCTTTATGATGTATCCGATTATATGAAGTGGAAGAAAAATAGTCTTCAAGGAAGGTTAAAGATCGACGCTAGTAAGTAGTATAATATTATGATATTTAAAATTGAAAGAAGGAATCTATCCTTCTTTTTTCTTTGGAAAAGCAAAATGTCGAAACTTGCGATAAAATAATAAAGGATTTTGAAACTTTTTGTAAAACTTTATCCATTTAAGAGGGGGAGTTTGATGGATAGTCAATTAACAATCGATATTTTTAACTTTATAAAAGGAATACCAATTGATTTAATAAGTTCTTTTTTTACTTCTGGGGTTGCCGTTTTTATAGTAACATATTACTTTTATAAATCAAGTGTAAAGTGGAGACATAGGCAGGTTATGGTAGCAGATGATGTATCAAAATTATTACGCAACATTTTGAAGTTTACTTTAGTTGTGCCTTTGCTAATTTTATTATTCTTATGGGTAATGCTATATGCTAAAATAGACACATTAATTTTTATTATGATTATTATAATTGCTTTAGATATACTAATAGTTTATTCTTATATAAGGACTACAGGAAAAAAATACAAGGTTAATACACTGAAAAATAAATTGAGGAAATTTACAAGAATTTTTTTCAGATATATTTTAGCTGTAATTTTATTATTTTCCATAGCGCCGATAAACATATTCTTTGTTCTGTTTTTTTATATTACTATAATTGACTTCTCACAATTAGGATTGGAAATAGTTGATTTCATTCTCACTCTTATTGCATTCTACTTTTATAGCCCCAGCATCATTTTTTTGATATGCTCTACTCATGAAGAAGGATTGAAGAAAAAAATTAAAACTGTGACTATTTTCTATAACCAAAATGGGAAAAGATACAGGGATTCAAATATTGAATTTGAGAATTTTGATATTAACAAAGATTTTGTATCATTTTATTCTCACACTAAAAAGCGCAAAAGAATAATTCAGACAAAAGATTTGTTAAGAATTGAATATTACTATGCTCAAGAAACAGATGAAAAGGCAAATATAATAGATAAGGCACGCAGTTGACACATATAGGCGTTTAATAGAGTTTGATGAACAAATATATTAAGAAGGCTTTTAAAGGGGAAAATTCGTCAATTTGGAGAGCCTTTTTTCTTTAGGTTTATAAATCTCTTTTTTTAATGAGTAAAAAAATAAAAAGGCTAGGAATTACTCCTTAGCCTTTATGCCTTCAATTACATTGGTAGTTCCGGAATACAAACCTACAGCTGATAATCCTATGAACAGTCCAGCGATAATACCGTCTTTTACATTGAGACCAGTAAAAGCTATTCCAAACAGAATTCCTAATACAAGACTTGCTACTGGAATGAATTTTTTGTTGAACAACTCTGTTCTCTTGATAACTTCCAATATACCTATTAGGATAGGCACTAATACTAAAGTCAAATATTCATTACTTAAGAAATCTAACATAATTTTACCTCCTTAGATTATTAATCTCTATCTGCCATGACAAGAGCTAACAGACCTAACTCTGATACAGTTAATTTTTTATTTTTATATTTATTTAACCATTCCTCAGTATTGAGCAAAGCGCCTTTTTTCTTAAGGTTTTCTATTGTATCGTAGAATAGGTTTTCTTGCCACTTTTCTTTGAATTCAACTATTTGGTTATCAGGCATATTATCAGCTCCTTTATCGAAATTAATATTAGTGAGATATTTGCCGAGCATTCCTTTTAGTTGAGGATAATATTTTAAAGGGTCAACTGCTGTGTCTTTATTTTTCACCTGGCTTTTGAAAAGCAGTCCACCTTCATGAATCTCAAAATGTAAATGAGGTCCAGTGCTTGAGCCTGTATTTCCACTATAGGCTACTATTTGACCTTTGGTAACTTTACTACCAATTTTCTGCTTTGATAGTTCTCTAAGATGAGCATACACTGAGTGTAATCCATTCTTATATTTGATTACTAGATAATAGCCAAAGCCTACAGTAGGTCCTCCGTTATTCACTTTATTAATCGTAATCTCACCATCTTCAATTGCCACTAAAGGAGTACCTTGTGGAACTGCAATATCTATTCCTCTATGCATGTCCTTCTTTTTTGTGATAGGATGAACTCTCTCTCCAAAAGCAGAACTAAACTTGCACTTAGACAAATTCTGCTTTTCGATTGGAAATAACATTTAAACCCTCCTTTCATAGGTACTTGTTATAGTCTTCTTCATTGCTGTCTTTCTTAGGTTTATCTTTTTCATCTTCCTCATAAGGTTTCATCAATTCCTTATTTTTTTTACGCGAGAATAACAAAAGCCAGTGCAAATCGGCACCAGCTTCGATTAAATTTTCAACATTACTTTGAAATTCTCTCATGAACATTACTGAATATACGAATGAAGCTAAGAGTATTCCTGCCTCCTTAAGATATATAACCCTATACGATAATCCTGTTAATATTGAAATAAAAAGATAGGATATAATTTTGATTTGTGTTCCTTTCCAAAGAGATTTTGAAAAGAGCTTTTTCTCTTTTATAGCATTTTTATATCCTCCATGTATTTTGCATATAGAAATTGATTTTGTGATGATATCTAAAAACGAAGCTCCTAAGACTGCCATTAAGGACAAAAAATACACTTTTTCAGGAAAAATAATATAACCTATCCAACTGAAAATAAGCCCTAAAAAAGGCTTTATGCCAGTAAAGGCTCTGTCTATATAACTTGTAATATTTTTGATAGCTTCATCCATTCTGCACCTCCGAAATGGTATTAAAAAAGAACCTACCTAAGTAAGTTCTATTAAAATTATATATAGTATTGTTCTTTTACTGTGGCGCTTTCTTTTTTTAAAAATCTAATAGCCAAATCAAATGTAGTTAAGACATTTTTTCTTTCAAGATATTTGATATAATTATTAATTTGCTTAGGAATCCCTGTTTTCATATCCTCAGTTAGAACTATCCACTCAGCAAACGAAGCTGGAATCTCTAATGGAAAAGAAAATGGAAATTCTATACCACCTTCATTTGCCTCAAAAACGTGAAAAAACTCCATATTGTGTTTCATCAAATTATATGCATATCTTAGTCCAAGTAATAATCGTCCATCTTCATCATTATTGCGTCTATTCTTATAATCTTTATCATTATGTTCCTTATGCCATTCATCAGTTGTTAGAATCCACAGTAATAATTCTCCTATAGCAGAATATATATCTTTTTCTTGGCTGCTAGTAATGCTATTTTTCAATCTTTTATAAGCCATATTTAAAGCATACTCATTATTTTCAAGACGCTTTATTTTTTTATCCATTGTTCAATCCCTCCCCCTTACTATCATCTTACCATAATAAGGGGAAAGAAAGATACAAAAATACACTTTGCTAGGTGTTAATTTTTTATACTCTGCATAAGTAATCTTATACTAAAAATATCATTGTTTTAAAAGAGAGCAAACTAAAAGCACCCCTAAGGGTGCTACTATATAAAGGACTCAAGTGAGATATCTTTCTTATAATTTTTTTAATTGCTTTAAAGTAAGATTTCAAAATTCGAAACCTTACCCCTGTTACTATAAAAGGTTTAGCTCTTTTATAATGAGCAACAGGACAATTAGCAAAATTACTTCAGCGATATCTTTCACATGAATCCCTCCTTTATTCAGTTATTAAATTAACTTGCTAAATTAATTTCTTATATTGTATCACATACAGTTTAAACACAAAACAACCTTTTTCTGCCACAAAAACTAGAAGGGCATAAAAAAAGCCCTTCTCGGGTTATACGTTAAAGCCTTGGTTAGTTATGTCGCATAAGAAACCTTATACGTCTTAACTATTCAGTAACTTCTTCCTCAACTTCCATATGAATGTCAGGTCGCATTGATGCAATTTCTGCTAATATTAAATCATTGTTTTCTTTGCTATGCCCATAGCTTTCAACGATTGTTATAATGTTACCCTCTTCATTATTATATCTAGTGACACACGCCCTTGCAATTACTCTTACTTGATATGGTTTTAATAACATAATTTATACTCTCCTTTCTTTTTTATAAACTAATCATATCAGCCATAATCAACTCTAAATCAGTTATTCTTAATTTGGCTTCTTTTAGTTCTTCGCTTAATGGGTTTTGATAAACAATTTCTTGTTCTTCAGGCGGTGTGTTGGGGTCTGGGTAACTAAACTCTAACTGCATTGTTTCAAGATTAACCCTATACCCATTACACTCTATAAAATCTTGTGAATACTGCCCATATTCAAGTTGTATTATTCCCACTGTATCAGGCACTCTTTCTTTGAGCGCTTGATAAGTTTGAAAGTCTTCTTCTGTCGTAGTTTCCCTTACATTGCCAATCCTTTCTGATGTAGTAAGTATGATGTCACCAGTTATTTTGTCATAATATATTTTTTTACCTATTTTTCTCATCTAATTACCTCCCTTATTCATATGCTACCCATTGAAATGAAACTCCCCTATATGTTGTACTATTTGTGTTGTGAACAGGTATTCTAAATCCTCCTTGGTCAAGAAATGCAACTCCTTCTAATATATAGGCGTCATCTATTGCAATTATCAATATATTATCATCTTTTTTTGGCGCATTTATATTTGCTACAATACCGATCTCTGGAGAATTTTCACATATTGCTATAACAATAGAAGGGTTAAAATCTAAACCGATTACTTCCAAATACCAACAATTTCTAGATGCGCCGGTTGGTGTGCGAAAATTCAAAGGAACTGAAGAAGATAACATTGCTCCACTCGCCCACTTCTTTCCTAATTCCATATTATTTAATTTATTAATTAGTTCTATTACACTATCTGATTCTAATGCATCTACACCTTTGTTAATTAATGCTTGTCTTAATTCTGCTTTTTGATTTATCGTTTGTAGTTCTTGTAAAGCTAATACTATATTTTTGATTTTATCATTTGTACTACGTAACAGTTTAATAAAAGTCCATGCTCTTTTAGCTTCATTACACTCAACGGTAACTACATGAGTTCCATAACTTAAAGTATTCCATACATCTGTCAAATTTAATGTATATGTTTGCCCTATCGTTGCATTAAAACTTTCTATTATGTTCCCATCTAACTTTATTGTCACTGGTAGACTTGTAAAGTTTTCATTAGATATTATATATTCTTTAGTTGGCGGATTTTCTAATCCACCTAAATTTTCATCAGTTCCAGTTATAGTTGTAAAGTATATTTTATAACATCCATCAACATCAGGCTCATCAGATACCAACGCTTCTTGTGGTAAATTTAAAGCAGGGCGAACCCCACGAACACCTTTATAAACATCCCCATAAAATGAATATCCGCTAGATGATGCACCCCAAAGGGTGTACGCATTATTAGTAAATCGGGTTCTTAGCCACCAACCCCATGGTTCATCAATAACAAGACCTGTGGGTTTATAGTTACTATTAGCTACTGCTTCTGGTGTTGGGTAAGCTTTTTTACCATCAGACCCGCTTAATTCTAGAAAGGATGCGCCTTCTAACACGTCTTCTCCTTCTGCTCCTATTTCTGTATTTGACAATATAAATACTTTATCTACTACCCTATCAAAACCAATCCCATCTACTATAGGTATTGAAGTATCTAGAGTGGTAGGCAAAATATGTGTCTTAAACTCACTTGAAAAATTTGTTAAAAATCCAGCTTCTTTATCATACGGATTATAATTTTGATATAAATATTCACTAGAAGGAGGATTATCGTATTCATGCTGAGGTTCATACCAGTCTTCTTTATCGGAATTGAGCCATTGTCTCATATTAGAATACATATATCTATTATTTCCATATTTTTGTCTGTTTGAATCTCCTCCCGATTCTTTAGCATCAATTGCTTTTAAGCATAATATTTTATCACTTAAAAGAGTAACTGAGTTTTTAGGGTAACCAGGATGATTTTTACCTATTATTTTCCATTCAATCGGTCTGCCATAATATGCTGTATTAATATCCTTTACTTTTGCACCTATTGGTAGGTCACATAGTCGTTGTGTCATTTCATCACCTTCTTTCTTTATTCAAATGCCATCCAGAAATATTCATATGATGAGCTTACTGCTGGTAGCTTAAAAGTGCCAAACCTCATATATGCATATTCACCATCTACAACTCTATTAGCACTACCATTTGAAGTTGTGGTTACAGGTAAACCTAGAGTTGCCTCATTGGTAGAAAGACACTTTTGATGTAATTTACATGCAGTAACATTGTAGCCATTCGTCGTAAATGCAACTATTGTACTTGGGTCAAAATCTAACCCTGTCACAATAATGCTATGTAGCGTCTTTGAATCTAAATTACCATTTTGAAATTTAAAAGTCTCTGTTACTGAGCTTGATGTTACTAATCCACTAGCCCATTTCTTCCCTATTTCAATCCCACTAATCACATTTTGTATATCCAACCAAGCACTATTAGGAAGTAACTCACTTTCCAATTTATCATTCAAAGCATTAACTATATTAGTTTTTATTGCATTCTCGTTCAACAATGCCTCGTTTGTTATGTCTAGCAGTGCTTGCTTATCACTATCACTCAATCCCCCTTTATTCCGCAAGATAAAAAAATTCGCATCAGCTACCACCTCCACAAAACCCTTATCTAGAGATGTAACTGGGTTACCTTCTATGTCCACTAAAGGTAACTCCGTAGTTCCGCCATCAATGGATATTGAGATAGTGCCATTTATATTAGAATCTAGTTTAAAATGTATTCTATTTATATCTGAGTGTTTTATTAATTGTATTTGGCTTCCTACTATTGTAGGGGTTTGATACATATAATCACTTAAGCTTGCGTTTAAAATTTCAATTTTATTTTCAATTGGTGTTAAATCAACTTCTTTTGTATTAACTTCATTTATTGCATTAACTAAACTTGATTTATCTGTTGTAGTTAACTCACCCATTATACCTATATCATTTCTAATCTGTCCAGCAGTTGTGCTATCCATATATTCAATAATATTTTCTTTTTTTTGTTCAATAGAGATTAACGCATTATCTTTTGAGGTATTTATACTATTTTGTGCATTTATAACAGTTGCTTCAATTTCCGTTTTCTTTGTATTAGTATAATCAGTTATTTCTTGTTGCTTATCTAATACAAATTCTTCAACTTCATTCTTGATAAAGGTTTGCATACCGACTAAAGCATTTTGGAATTTATTCCACCTTGCAGAAGTCACAATTTTGTTCTTAAATATTTCTTCTAATTCATCTAACCGATTTTGGTCGATTGGCAACCCATCGTTTTTCTTCATTTTCAACTCACGGTATTCGTTTAAGTATTGTAAATCAGACCATCGCAAATCTTGCAGTTCATCGAATTGGTCAATTAAATAACCGTACTCAGCTGTAAAAGTAGATTGGTTATTCCTCACATTTCATCACTCCTCTCGTATAGTTGCATAAACTCTATGTGCCCTTAAACTCATCAGAGAATCGATTTCTAATGGCAGGTGTATGCTATCAACAAGGTATTTGCCAACTAAATTTATTTCAGGTTTATTGAATTCTACTAATTTATTTACATCTAAAAAATAAACAGGCAACATTTGAATGTTTACCTGTTCACAAAAGTTATTATGTTTCCAAAACTCATACCTTGCACGCTGTTCAGCTTGTTCATCAGTAAATATCTTATCATCAATAATTGTCTTAGGAATTTCACCTAATTTATTAATATCGAAGGGACTATCAGGATTACTATTAATTAATTCATGGTGTATTTGAATACCATTATCTAATTGATGCCCCCAGATAATGATTTTGTTTTTGACATTTTGGAAGTCATAATCTAGTCCATAGTCATTTACTAAATCATGTTCTTCTAGGAAATTAAAAGTAATTACATCATTCTCATAGTTTGGTAGGGGATTGTCAACATATCTGTTTTTAATCTTTTGATAAATAAATCTTCCTTCTTCATCAAAGAATATTTCCCAATCCATATATAGATCTCTTATTTCTTCTAGGATAGAGTAGACAGTATCAGTAGGTGTTTTTTCAATATCATAGGGTAGGGTAGAAGCATTTTGCTCTATATATATATGAGTTTTGCTTATCTTACCTAATCTCCATACAGCCGTTTCCAATACACCTGGTATATCTACATTGGTTTGTATTTTTGTTACAATACCTAGTTCTCCGCCTAAAGTTCCGTCTAGCGTACACATCAGGTCTAATCCTTCAATATGCAAAGATTTTGTAGACGAATTGTATTTAATAGAAGGATTATTAATAGCAAATATACCTTTATTAAACCAAACGATATTATCAGTTTTGAGATTTCTAATACCTAATTCTACTTTAAACCATTTATCCATCCAAATTTTACTATCTTCAGATACTAAAAAACTACTATCGGTGATAACCATATCAATAGAACAAGTCCTACGAATGGTTGAGTTATTATTGATGTCAATTGAGCCTCCAGTAGTGTTTCCTTGAAGTTCACCAACTTTTCTAAATCTCCTAACTAGGTTGTCATCTTCATTGACAAAGAAATTTTGTAAAAGTGAGATTCTGATATGTTTTTCCTGAATGGGTTGGAGATGTACTTCTAGCATTTCATTAGTTATCATAGGTTACACCTCCGATACTAGACCAGCATTGATTAAACTTTGAATATCAGTACCACCTATTTCTACGAACG